>CAVJRB010000412.1:0-5320 GCA_963651655.1 bacterium
GCACCAGAATGGCAGCTATTGCAGCGGGAAATTATGCACCAGAAGAAGGTTTTTGCGGAGCGGCGCCGGAGGCTATGCTGATCATTGTGAAGGTGAAGCAGGCGAAAAAATATTTGCGGGAGTTTTATCTGTTTCCATCACAGGCGGAGCTTTTTCAGGAAAATGACATTATGATGGGGATGGATTTCGCTGTGCGAATGGCAAATGAGAGGAAACTGCCTCTGTCAGTGTGTCTGGGAATCGGCAGCAGCCAGGGTGCCCATATTGGGAAAAATCCGCTGAGTACATATGTGGATTATGCTTCTGCGTATTCCCTGATCGCTGTGTCTGTGGCTGCTGGAAATGAGGGCAGCGCAAGGCATCATTACGCAGGACGGCTCACGGACCGGGAAAATCAGACGGGGGCAGATCTTCGCGTGGGGAGTAAAGAGCCTGGCTTTACCATGGAATTCTGGGGAGAACCTCCGGAAATCTACAATTTGTCTCTGCAGTCGCCAACCGGGGAAATCCTGGATATCAGTTCGTCACTTGGAGATGTGACCCAGGAACTTTCCTTTGTTTTTGTGGAGACAAGGGTGGAGGTCAATTATGTGTCTATTGAGAGGCAGACGGGATATACGCTGGTGTATTTCCGGTTTATCCAGCCTGCGCCTGGTATCTGGCGGATTTTTGTCCGGGGCAGGGATAACCAGAATGTAAGCTTTCATATGTGGCTGCCTGTGCAGGGGCTGATTTCCGAGGAGACGTATTTCCTGGAGCCCTCTCCTTACAATACCGTGACGGCCCCGGGAGATTCCCTGGAGAGTATCACGGTCACCGCTTATCAGTACCGTGACAACAGCCTGTACGTGCAGGCAAGCCGGGGATTTATGCCGGACGGAAATGTGGTTCCTCAGGTGGCAGTCCCAGGCGTGCAGATCAAGGTCCCCCAGCTAAACGGTCTCTACGGCTACACTTCCGGCACCAGTCTCTCTGCCGCTCAGACAGCCGGCGCCGCCGCCCTCCTCTTCGAATGGGCCGTCATCCGCGGCAACCGCCCCTTCTTCACCGGCTCCAGCGTCAAAAACTACCTCACCCGCAGCGCCAAAAGAGAAGACCGTCTCCAGTATCCCAACCGGGACTGGGGATTTGGGAGATTGGATCTGTATCATACGTTTGAGCTGCTGACGTGAGAAGATATTTTTGCTTTACATTAGTGGCTTTTGTGCTATGCTTAAGGAAGAATACGGCTATATGTGTCGGCTTTTTTGATACGGAAATTATAAAGCGCAATCGTAAACAGGAGGAAAACAGCTATGGAAATATCAAGTATACTGATCAAAGACACAACAAAAGAAGAAAGAATCCGCATCGTTCAGGAGGGGCTGAATCAGTGTGGAGGTGCGTGTGATTTTTGCAATGGGTGTGATAATTTGGGCGGCGGGTCTGTGGATGCTTTTTATGAGCCGTATATTAATGGGGAGAAGGAACTGCGGGAGCTGAATGAAGAATACAGAAGCAATTCCGGCCTTGTAAAGTAGGTGAGAGCATGAGACCACCGGAAATAGAAAATTCCACAGAAGAGGAACGCAGACAATATATCAAAAATACCTTCCGATGCATCGCAGACTGCGATATGTGCGGCCTGTGCACCGTATTTCACGGGAAGGACCCGGAAGTTGCCTATGATGATTACATCAGCGGAAAGCGTGATTATTTGGAAGTATCGAAGGACTACAGATAGTTACAAAACTGCCCCTTATAAATATAGACAAAAACAAGCTTGTTTTTTTGTCAACAATAATACAAAGATTTTTAGGCGATCTAATTGTTTTTGCATGCACTATTTGGTATACTGTAAAAAACAAAAGAAAGCAGGAAAACATTATGAAGAGAGGCAGTATTTTTGAAACTGATGGTATCCCGCGTATCCAGGAAGCTCTTCCGCTTGCACTGCAGCATGTAGTGGCAATGATCGTGGGATGTGTCACCCCTGCCATTATTGTGGCGGGAGCAGCCGGCCTTGAGAACAAGGACCAGGTGATCCTCATTCAGGCAGCCCTTGTGGTCGCAGCGTTTTCCACTTTGATCCAGCTGTTTCCCATCGGAAAAAAGTTCCCCATTGGTTCGGGACTTCCGATGATCATGGGTGTCAGCTTCGCGTATGTGCCAAGTATGCAGGCAATTGCGGACGGATACGGAATTGACACCATTTTGGGAGCGCAGATCGTAGGTGGCATCGTGGCGGTCATTATGGGTATTATGGTGAAGAAGATCCGCGTGTTTTTCCCGCCGCTGATTACAGGAACGGTAGTATTCACCATTGGACTTTCCCTGTATCCAACAGCCATCAACTACATGGCAGGCGGAACCTCCAATCCGGACTACGGCTCCTGGCAGAACTGGCTGGTTGCGTTTTTCACCCTGGCTGTTGTAACTGCGCTGAATCATTTTGGAAAAGGAATCTGGAAGCTTTCCTCCATTCTGATCGGTATGCTGGCCGGATATCTGGTATCCATTCCCTTTGGCATGGTGGATCTGTCCAGTGTTGGAAGCGCCAGCGTGTTCCAGCTGCCCCAGCTGATGCACTTTGGAGTGCATTTTGAGATTTCTGCCTGCGTTGCCATCGGACTTCTGTTTGCCATCAACTCCATTCAGGCCATCGGAGACTATTCCGCCACCACCATCGGTGCCATGAACCGTACTCCGAAGGATCAGGAGCTGCAGAGCGGTATTGTGGCGTATGGTATTACCAACATCATCGGCGCTTTATTTGGCGGACTTCCCACTGCTACATACAGCCAGAATGTAGGTATTGTAACCACCACCAAGGTTATCAACCGCTGGGTTCTGGGACTTGCAGCTGCATTCCTTGGCATTGCCGGATTTGTGCCGAAGTTTTCCGCACTTCTGACAACCATTCCTCAGTGCGTGCTGGGCGGTGCAACAGTATCCGTATTTGCATCCATTGCCATGACCGGTATGAAACTGGTGGCTTCCGCTGAGATGGATTACCGCAACTCCTCCATTGTCGGACTGGCAGCAGCCCTTGGCGTAGGCGTATCTCAGGCCAACGCAGCACTTGCCACACTTCCTGCATGGGTGACCACTATTTTCGGAAAATCCCCTGTAGTTCTGGCAACGATCATTGCAGTCTGTCTGAATCTGATCCTGCCTAAGTCCCGTGATGCGAAAAAGGAAGAAAAGATCCACGACAGTGAGGTAAAAGAGAAGCTGGAAGAGGATCACAGAATTTTCGAGAATGAGAAATAACCAGGGAAATTAGAGCGTGTTTGAAAAATTGAATATAGTGAAAACTGAATAAGATGAAAAAAGCAGCATCAGGTGAGAGAAAATTCCCGCCTGGTGCTGTTTTTTGCTATATATTTATAAGTTATTTGCGGTATACACAAACCGGAAGTCCGTCTTCGCCCATGGGGAGCTCCACATTTCCCTGGATCAGCGGGCGGGCGTAGCGGATGAAATCCTTGGTCACATCAGAGCCATCTTTTGTAATCCAGGAGAGAGGAACGGTTTTCTCCTCGTTGCAGATTTGGTTTACATCCTCAAGACCGCATTTCATCTGATAAACACCATCTGGAGTGTCCTGGCGGATAAAGGAGACCATCTTGCCCGTCTCGCCCTTAAGTGCAGCCTGAACACCGAAAATTCCTGCTGTAACAGCTTCCTTACGGTCTGTGTCAGAAAGAAGGGAAGCGCTGCAGCGCTGGCTTACATTCAGTTCAATGGAGCGGGCCTTCACCCCAAGGCGGTCACGCACCAGGTTTTCCAGGTATTTGCCGCAGCCTGCCAGCATTTTGTGTCCGAAGGTATCAGTACCAACGGAGTTGTCATATTCACAGATGAAGGTGCCTTTGGCATCGTGGATTCCCTCAGAAACGCAAACCACAACGTTGCAGTTTTTCTCAAATGCACTGTTCACCTTAGTAAGGAATTCCTCTGTGTCAAAAGCTGTCTCAGGCAGATAAATAAGAAGAGGATTGTCACCTGTATATTTGCGGGCAAGGGCACCTGCTGCGGTCAGCCAGCCTGCGTGACGTCCCATGATCTCCACGATGGTCACGGATTTTTTCTCATAGACGCTGGCATCCAGGGTGATCTCACGGACGGTGGAAGCCACATATCTGGCTGCACTTCCAAATCCAGGCGTATGATCGGTATGCACAAGGTCATTGTCAATGGTCTTAGGTTCGCCGATAATGCGGATGTCACTGCCGATCATGGCTGCATAGCGGGAAAGCTTGCTCACCGTATCCATGGAGTCATTTCCGCCAATATAAAAGAACCAGCCAATATTCATCTCTTCAAACCTGCGGAACAGTTCCGGATATACCGGATCCTCCAAAGACTGGGGAAGCTTATAGCGGCAGGAGCCAAGATAAGCACCTGGGGTGTAAGTGAGGTATTCCAGCTTTTCCCCGGGAAGAGCTTCCTCAAAATCCAGGACTGTGCCCTTCAAAAATCCCTCAATTCCATTTACCATTCCATAAACATGTCCGATTTCCTCCTGACGGATTCCCTCAGAAACTACACCATAAAGACTGCTGTTGATCACTGCGGTAGGTCCGCCGGACTGTCCGACGATCAGATTCTTTTTTGCCATACAAGTAAGTCCTCCTGTTGTTCTTGGTAGGACTTCATTATAACAGGAAGCATCTGCTGTGGCTATAGTCTGTTAAAAAATTTCACATTGTGGGAACAGAAAGGATGGATTATAATAACAGTCAGGGAAACTGTATAAAAAGTGAGCGTGAAAGAACCGATGGATAAAGAACAGGAATTTTTGTACGGGAAATTTAAAAGTACAGTCCAGGAGAAGGTGAAGCTTTCCTGCGCCCTGGAAGGCCTTTTTTCCGGGAAAGAAAAGCCGGGGGAGGAGGCGGAAGCTGCATACAGCCAGTACCTGAAGCGGAGAATACGTCCTGCCATGGAAGAATTGATCCGCCAGGAAAATATCTGTGAAATGGAGCAGCTGGCAGGAATGGACTGGTTTGGAATAAATGAACTGGAGAGCTTTATCCGCACTGCCAGGAAAGAGCAGAAGCTGGAAAGCCTGGTGTGGCTGATGAAATTAAAGGACAGTA
Source organism: bacterium (assembly GCA_963651655.1). GTDB lineage: Bacteria > Bacillota > Clostridia > Lachnospirales > Lachnospiraceae > Blautia_A. The sequence continues at coordinate 5,085 of CAVJRB010000412.1, forward strand.
AATATGGATATACAGACAGAGATTTCACCCTCTGAGATTATGAAAAAAGAGGCGTCCACGAAAGCAGAGGCTGCCCGGAGCGCCGGGATTTCGGAAAATGCCAGAGAATCAGCCTGTCAGGAGCTTGGAAGCCGTATTTTATATACCTGCCGCAGCGAAGTCTGCGCCAGATTCCCATTTTTTTCACCGGGAATCGCGGCTCTTTCCTGTGAAGTTACCAGCAAAGGGAAAAGCAG
>CAVJRB010000413.1:0-3376 GCA_963651655.1 bacterium
CTGTCCAACAGGTGTCATGTTCTGACTTTCTAAATTTTTCCCGGTATACGCTTCACTTTGTGCTGTCTGTACTGACTGCTCAGTTTCCAGATTTCCCAGCTGAACTACAGGTTTATCCTGCATATCATTTCGGACACTGCCAGCATCCCCGCCAGCCTGACTGCTGCCATCATTTGTTTTCCCGGCATCAGCTGCCATCTCATCCGCCTGTGCAGCCGCCTTCAGAGTTCCCGCAAAAAGAGCTTCCTCCTCTTTGCTAAAAGGCTTCGCCTGATAAACTGCCTGTTCCCGAAGAGTACTGCCAGACGGATACCCGGAACTGCTGCCGTATCCTCCGGACATTTTTCCCCCATTTTGCGGAAATGGTTTTCCAGCCTGCGCCTGGTTCCCGGTCATATTTCCATAGCCAGCCTCTGGCCTGCGGCTTTTCTCAAAAGGCTCCGGAACAGCTCCGCGGCTTACTGCAGCAGCCTTTGGAACCCGCTCTTCTTTTCCCACAGGGACTACCGGAATCAGCTCCCTGTGAAGCAGGGCATTATGCACCGCCTCATAAATGGCGTCATACACCTCAGCCCCTCTTGCAAAACGCACCTCCAGCTTCCGAGGATGCACGTTTACGTCCAGGTCATTTCCTGTCATCTGAATATGCAGGGAAACAAAAGGAAATTTATGCTGCATCACAAAGCCTTTATACGCATCCTCGATGGCCTTTGTGATAATGTTATTTTTTACAAACCGGCCGTTTACATAGTAATTCTCAAAGCTTCGGTTGCCTCGTGACACCTCCGGCTTCCCGGCAAATCCCTCAATCTTCATGAAATCGTTCTCATAGGAAACGTCCAGAAGCGCCTTTGCCATGTCGCGCCCATATACGTTATAGATGACATCTTTCACATTATAATTCCCGGAAGTATGCAGCTTCACCTGCTTATTCTGAATATATTTAAAGGAAATTTCCGGGTGGGAAAGGGCAAGCTGCTCCATCATGGTTCCAATATAATTGGCCTCTGAAGTATCCGATTTCAGGAACTTGCTCCGGGCCGGCGTATTGTAAAAAAGGTTTCGCACCAGAAAAGTGGTTCCATCCGGCGCCCCCATTTCCTCCATGCTCTGCTCCACGCCGCCCTCGATCACATAGCGCACGCCGCTGATAGCAGAAGGAGTCTTGGTGATCAGTTCCACCTGGGAAACAGCGGCAATACTGGACAAAGCCTCACCACGAAATCCCAGTGAGGCTATGTTTTCCAGATCTTCTACTTTTTCAATTTTGCTGGTAGCGTGGCTCAAAAATGCAGTTGGCACCTGGGAGGCTTCGATACCGCCTCCGTTGTCCGTAATGCGGATCAGCTTTTTGCCGCCGTCTGCAATCTCTACCGTCACAGCTGTGGCACCAGCGTCAATGGAGTTTTCTACAAGCTCCTTCACAACAGAGGAAGGACGTTCTACCACCTCGCCGGCCGCGATCTTATCAATGGTATGTTTGTCTAAAACTGCAATTTTTCTCAAATTATTTCTCCCGATGATTTACCATCTGTTTTTAATCTTGTTCTGAAGATTATAAAGGGTATTCAGCGCCTCCATGGGCGTCAGGTTTCCAATATCAATCCCTTTCAGTTCTTCAATAATATCATTATCCTGCACAGTGTCAAACAAAGACATCTGCGCCATGTCCATCTCTACTTTTGGTTTCTTCTTTGGAGAGGTGAGATCCTTCACGGCAGCTGTAATGTCCGCGTCGCTTAATTCCTCCACCAGCTCCTTAGCACGATTGATTACCGTATCCGGCACCCCTGCCAGCTTGGCAACCTGGATTCCATAGCTCTTATCTGCACCGCCCTGTACGATTTTACGAAGGAACACAATGTCATCCCCTTTTTCCTTAACCGCGATGCAGTAATTGGTGACGCCGGAAAGCTTGCCTTCCAGCTCTGTCAGCTCATGATAGTGAGTGGCAAACAGGGTTTTCGCACCGCAAAGCTTGGTGTTGCTGATGTGCTCGATCACCGCCCAGGCAATGGCAAGGCCATCAAAGGTGCTGGTTCCCCGTCCGATTTCATCCAGGATCAGAAGGCTTTTGGCGGTGGCATTTCGAAGAATATTGGCAACCTCGGTCATTTCCACCATAAAAGTACTCTGTCCGCTGGCAAGGTCATCGGATGCACCTACACGGGTAAAAATCCGGTCCACGATTCCCACTGTGGCTTTATCTGCTGGAACAAAGCTTCCAATCTGCGCCATAAGCACGATCAGGGCAGTCTGACGCATGTAGGTGGATTTTCCTGCCATATTCGGTCCGGTGATAATGGAGATACGTTTTTTGTTGCTGTCCAGGTATGTATCGTTGGCAATAAACATGTCATTGTCGATCATCTGCTCCACAACCGGATGACGGCCGCCTTTGATGTCGATCACGCCGCCCTCATTTACCTTGGGGCGCACATAGTGGTTGCGCTCTGCCACAAGGGCCAGGGACGCAAATACGTCCAGACCGGCGATGGCTTTGGCTGTACGCTGGATTCTGAGAACCTCCTCGCCAACCTTATCACGCACATCGGAAAACAGCTGGTATTCCAGTGCGTAAAGCTTGTCCTCTGCGCCAAGGATCATATCCTCCAGGTTTTTCAGTTCTTCTGTGATATAACGCTCGGCGTTTGTAAGGGTCTGCTTGCGGATATAATTCTCCGGCACCAGATCCTTGAAGGTATTGGTAACCTCAAGGGCATAACCGAACACACGATTGTATTTGATTTTCAAAGATTTAATTCCAGTGCGTTCACGCTCACGGGCTTCCAGCTCTGTCAGCCATTTCTTGCCGTCTGTGCGGGCGCTGCGGAATTTATCTACATCCTCATTAAAGCCCTCGCGGATAATGCCTCCGTCCTTCTGGGCAAGAGGCGGCTCGTCCACAATGGCATTTTTGATCAGGCTGGTAATGTCCTCCAGGCCGTCCATATCCTCATAGATTTCTTTCAGAATAGGAGCCTCAAAATCCTTCAGGATCTGCTTGATGTATGGAATCATCTCCAGGGAAGAGGCAAATGCCACCATATCTCTTGGATTGGCTGATTTAAAGCTGATGCGGCTGACCAGACGCTCCAGGTCATAGATGGGATTCAGGTATTCCCGGATTTCATCGCGGAGCATAGGTTTCTCATTCAGTTCTTCCAGGGCAGTCAGTCTGCGGTTAATCTCTTCTGCATCAATCAGAGGCTGTTCTACAAAAGAACGAAGGGTACGGGCGCCCATGGCTGTTTTGGTTTTGTCCAGAACCCAGAGAAGGGAGCCTCGTTTTTGTTTTTCCCGAAGAGTCTCTACCAGTTCCAGATTCCGGCGGCTGGAGCTGTCGATCAGCATGTAGCGCTCGGCGGTGTAAGGA
>CAVJRB010000414.1:0-3597 GCA_963651655.1 bacterium
TTCTATCCCCTCCGTTTGTATCTTTGCACCGAACACAACCATAGCTCCGTCCGATGTATCTTTTAATTCAAAAATCAGAGAATCACTGTAGATCAGCAGAAGTCTTACATAAGTATTGATCAGGCCCATACCGCCAATTTCCAGTTCAATATTGCTTTTTTCCTGGAAAAGACGTCTTTTGGCAATCGCCATTTTATTATTTAATTCCCGCAATGCTTCCTCGCCAAAACCCTGCCCATTATCCGAAACCTCTATATACCAGTTTCCTTCTTTGCTGTATCCGTTAATCGTTACGCACATGGTACTTGCACTGTTGTGGAAACCATGGTTGATACAGTTCTCCGCGATCTGCTGCAAAGCGGTTTTCGGCACGATCTCATTCTGAATGGAAGGATCCATTTTCACATTCAGCTGAACCTTATCCTCATATCGCGCCTTTATCAGATAGAAATATTCTTTGGTATATTCCATCTCTTCCCGAATGGTAGCATATCGGTTCTTTGTGTTTGTAGAATAGCGCAGCATGGACGCCAGCTGTCCGCAGATTTCGCAGATCACCTCGTCATCATTCTGAATTCCCCTGCTGGAAATGACATTCAGCACATTGTAAATAAAATGAGGATTGATCTGGGCCTGCAAGGTATCAAACTGAGCCTGAAGCTGCAGAATACTCAGCTTCTTCTCTTTTTCTATGGAGGTGGAAAGACGTTCCAGCAGGAACTGGTACGCTTTGGTCAGAGCCTGAATATCTGCATCAGAGCTTTTAATCTCAATCTTGTCATTCAGGTTGGACAGCTGGGTCTTTTCCATGTTTTCCCTCAGTTCCTGAAGAGGTCTGGTAAGAAAATTCGCCATAAAAATAATAAAGCCCAGGGAAAAAACAAAGAAAATGGCTCCAATTAAAAGCGCAGATTCCAACCCATTAGAAACCGTTGCAGTGGCATCGGACCAGTTCTGAACCGTGATCAGACGCAGGCCTGTCTTTCTTCCAGTATCCACACTGATCAGTTCCCGAGTCCCGTTGTTTTCATTGGTCTGGTCAAAAACAGAATCTTCCAGCTGGAAATACTGCTGGTAATCCTTGGCATCCAGATCATCAGATGCCCAGAAAACCTTGCCTTTCTCATCCAGCACAATTCCCCGAACAGTTTCATTTGGGAAACACAACAGTTCTTCCAAATGTTCTTCACTTTGCTGAACCTCAATAAATCCAAGATTATTTCCCTGAATTTCTTTCACTCTTGAGTATACACTGCGCTTCGTCTGGGATGCCGCCCAGTCATCTGCATGAGGTGCTATCAGCACATTTTTCCCTTTGGTTCCCTGCACAGATGCAAGCCAGGGAATTTCAAAAACCTTTATGGAAGTATCCACCAGACGGTCCTGCATGTAGCTGCTGGCTGCAATATACCCATACCGGTTATACACAACCACCCTGTAAAAATTATCCAGATTGTATGCTGTATAAATGGTATTTCGTATCAGGGATTTTTCATCAGATATTGCAAGCTCGTTTTTCTTTGGATCCGCCATTTTTACCGACAGATCACGAATGGCCTGGAGCACATCCAGATTGGAAAGCAGGGAAAGGGTTGCCTGATCCATTTTCTGCAGATCTCCTTCCAGGGTGTTAAGAACCTGGCTGGAAGTGAATTTTGCATTGTTGTAAATATTGGTCTGATATCGCTGATCTAAGTAATAATTATAAAAAAATCCAAATAAGACAGAAGCAGCAATTGCCAATGCGGCATAGCCCAGGATAAGTCTGCTTCGAAATTTCATAGTGCATCTCCTCCTTAAGTATGTATCATACCACATTGGCGCTGTTGCTTCTATCCTTTGAATTTTATTTAACCTTTAACAGAACCTGCTACCATACCGTCTACGATCTTGTTGTTGAAGATCAGGAAGATGATCAGCATTGGAATAGTAATAATCAGTACATCTGCAAAAAGCATGTTATAAGCACTGGAGAACTGTCCCATGAAATTATACAGAGTCAGCTGTACAGTGATGTTCTCTTTTCCCGGAAAGAAATATAACGGGTTGGTAAAATCGTTGAAAATACTTACCGCATCCAGGATGATAACAGTTGAAGTTACCGGCTTTAACAATGGGAAAATAATGGTCCTAAACATATGTGCCGGTGTACATCCATCGATAAAAGCTGCTTCCTCAAGCTCCACTGGAATAGAACTCATAAAGCCGCGGTATAGCATTGTAGTAAACGGAATCTGCAGTGCAGTTTCAATTAAGATCATGCCCGGCATGGTTTTGTAAAGATGAATGGTCTGCATAACCCAGATGGTAGGAAGTACTGCTGCCGGAATCATAAGACCTGTCATGATCAGGGTATTGGCAACCTTTGTGGTGCGGTCTTTTCTTCTCTGGATTACATAGCCAGCCATGGAACAGCATATAACCAGGCAGAGAACTGCACCGATTGTAAGGATAAAACTGTTCTTAAAGGCTGTAAAAATCTGGTAATCGTTTGTCTTAATAACCTCTGCAAAGTTCTGCCACTGAGGTATTGCCGGAAGACTAAGGCTTAATTTGTTCGCTTCACGTCTTTCCTTCAGAGAGTTTAAAATCATAAAGAGGAACGGAATGATAAACACGAAAAAGCAAAGCAGCAATCCCACAACGTCGCCAATCAGGTATTGAATATTTCTCTTCTTTTTCATATTATTCAACCTCCTTACTCAACAGCCATTTCTGCAGTGGGAATGCAATTACTGCAATTACCACGAACATGATTACGTTGCCTGCTGTAGACAAGCCATAGTATCCGGCTGCGTACTGCTTGTAAATAATAGATGCCATAACATCTGTTGCAAATCCAGGACCGCCGCCTGTCATAGCCCAGATCAGGTCAAAGCTTCGAAGTCCGCCGATAAAGGACAGGATAATAATGGAGTTCATTGCAGAACGTGAAAGCGGAATGGTAATGTTTACAAGTCTCTGCCAGAAGTTTGCGCCATCCACCATTGCTGCCTCATAATAAGTTTTGTCAATGGACTGAATACCTGCGATAAAAATAACAGTTGCAATACTTAAGCCTTTCCATACATCAACAGCTGCTACAGAGAAAAGTGCCAGCTTTGTATTTCCCAGCCAATCTGGTCCATTGATGCCAATCGCTTCAAGAGCTTTGTTGATCAGACCTTTGCTTGGATGCATCAGCGCTTTGAAAATAATTCCAACAGCAACGGTACTTACCAGGTTTGGGAAGAATACAATGGAACGCTGAATTGTTTTTGTTTTAATTTTTGATGTTAAGAATAACGCGATAAAGAAAGAAATTGTAAGCTTAAACCCACAGGTCAGAACTGCATATACCAGTGAGTTGCGGATACCAATTCGAAGGGATGCCTCTTTAAAGAACATTACAAAGTTGTCAAGACCGCAGAAGGTAAATCCATTAAAGTTCCATACAGTCAGACTGAAAAACAAAGAGAGCACCATAGGTACCATGAAAAATATAATAAATATTGCCATTGCCGGCACTAAAAACCATGTAGAATATGTCTTTTTCTTATTCATGGACTGAACTCCTTTCAAGAAACGGACCACCTGCTTTTCTGGCAGGTGGTCCGC
>CAVJRB010000415.1:0-3184 GCA_963651655.1 bacterium
AAAGAAGGCAAAATCGAGCTGGTAGCCGACATCGACGGTGTTCTGAAAATCCGCCGTGACGCCCTTCTGGCAGTCAACTCCTTAGGCGAGATGATGATCGCCTCCCGCCACGGCGACTTCCCTGTAAAAAAAGGCGACAAGCTGGCAGGAACCCGCATCATCCCCCTTGTCATCGAAAAAGAAAAAATGGACAAAGCCGTAGAAGCAGCAGGCCCGGACCCCATTTTCTCCATTTTGCCATACCAGTTTAAAAAGGTAGGAATCGTCACCACCGGAAGCGAAGTAAAAAAAGGCCTGATCCAGGACACCTTTACCCCTGTTCTGAAAGACAAGCTGGCAGAATACCCCACAGAAGTCATCGGCCAGACCACCCCGGGAGATGACAAAGCCCAGATCACAACCGACATTCTGGACTTTATAGACCAGGGCGCAGACATGGTGATCTGCAGCGGCGGCATGAGCGTTGACCCGGACGACCGCACCCCAGGCGGAATCCGCGACACCGGAGCCAGAGTGGTAACCTACGGTGCCCCGGTACTTCCAGGCGCCATGCTTCTCATTGCTTACTACGAAAAAGACGGCAAACAGATTCCCATCCTTGGCCTGCCCGGATGCGTCATGTACGCCAAACGGACCGTATTCGATCTTGTTCTGCCAAGAATCATGGCAGACGATGAAATTTTCGCCGAAGAAGTGGCAGCCTACGGCGAAGGCGGCCTTTGCCTGAACTGCAAAGTCTGTACCTTCCCCAACTGCGGATTTGGAAAATAAAGAAAACACAAAAGGAGACCTATGGGCGAATTCCGAACTGTAACTTATGAAGTTCACAACTCGAAAATAAAACAAAACCAGAGCGTGCGCTTTGCCTTCCTTGCAGACGTTCACGGTAGCGAATTTGGAACCGACAACCATAATCTGGAGGCAAAAATCCGGGAAAACGTGCCAGATGCCATCCTTGTTGCTGGAGACATGGTTGTGAGAAAGGACGTATCCACCCTGGAAAGCGCCAGAAAGCTTCTCCTTTCCCTGGCAAAGGATTTTCCCGTTTTTTATGGATTGGGAAACCACGAATCCAAAATGAAAACAGAAGGGCACCCTTATCAGACGGAATATCTGGAATATGAGCAGGCGCTAAGAGAAGCAGGCATCCACATTCTGGCAAATGAGAACTATAAGTTTCAGATAAAAGATACTCCCTTTGTCATAAACGGCCTGGAACTTCCTTTAGAATATTATCACAAGCCAACCTCTCCCAAGCTTACAGACCATGCGATGGAACAGCTTATGGGAAAACCGGGGCCGGATGCGGTAAATATTCTCCTCGCCCACAGTCCCAAATACGGCAGAACCTATTTTAACTGGGGCGCAGACCTGATCCTGTCCGGACACTACCACGGCGGCGTGCTGCGTTTTTCCAGGCACATAGGCGCCATCAGTCCCCAGCTGATGCCTTTTCCCAGGTACTGCTGCGGGGATTTTTACCAGGACGGGCAGTGCATGATCGTAAGTGCAGGGCTTGGGGAACACACCATGCCCCTTCGGATTCACAACCCCAGAGAACTGATTTTTATAGAAATGAAACCTTAAGGGAAGAAAGGAAAGCTCATGGCAATCTCCGTAAAACTGAATGTTTTTGAAGGACCGCTTGACCTGCTCCTTCACCTTATCGATAAGAACAAAATTGATATTTACGACATCCCCATTGTGGAGATCACAGACCAGTACATGGAATACATCCACGCCATGGAAAAAGAAGACTTAGGCGTGATGAGCGAGTTTATGGTTATGGCGGCCACTCTTCTTGACATCAAATGCCGGATGCTTCTTCCAAAAGAAGTAAACGAAGAAGGGGAGGAGGAAGACCCAAGAGCCGAGCTTGTCCAGAAGCTTCTGGAATATAAGATGTACAAATACATGTCTTATGAACTGAAGGACAAAATGGACGATGCCAGCGGAGTCTATTACCGTGCCCCCGACGTGCCGGAGGAAGTGCTTCAGTACCGGGAGCCTGTGGATCCGTCTGAACTGCTAGCTGGGCTGACCCTGGAAAAGCTCCATGCCATTTACCAGTCCATCATCCGCAGACAGGAAGACAAGGTGGACCCCATCCGAAGCCGTTTCGGCAGGATTGAAAAAGAAGAAGTCAGTCTTTCAGATAAAATGCTTGAGATGAAAGAATTTGCAAAGACCCACAGAAAGTTCAGCTTTAAGGACCTTTTGAAAAAGCAGTGCTCAAAGGTGCAGGTGATCGTCACCTTCCTTTCCGTGCTGGAGCTGATCAAAATGGGACACATCCATGTGGTGCAGGAGGAGATTTTTGACGACATCCAGATCGATGTTGTGACCGATCCTGAGACCTGGAAAAATCTCACGGAATTTGCAGAGGAAGGATAATATATGGAAATCAGACAATTAGAAGGTGCCATTGAGGCCATTCTGTTTACAATGGGAGAGGCAGTGGAGCTTGGCCAGATCGCGAAAGCCATCCAGCAGGACAAGGCTACCACAGAGAAGCTGATCCACAATCTCATGGACAAATACCAGGATGAGGGCAGGGGAATCCACATTATCGAGCTGGAAAATTCCTATCAGCTTTGCACCAAACGGGACTATTACGGCTGCCTGATCCGCATCGCCATGCAGCCCCAGAAGCCGGCGCTTACCGACGTTATGCTGGAGACTTTGTCCATCATTGCCTACAAGCAGCCGGTGACTAAGGCAGAGATCGAGAAGATTCGAGGGGTAAAAAGCGACCACGCAGTGAACAAGCTGGTGGAATATAATCTGGTCAAAGAGCTTGGAAGACTGGATGCACCGGGACGCCCCATCCTTTTTGGAACCACCGAGGAATTCCTTCGAACCTTCGGCGTACAGGGCCTGGAAGAGCTTCCTTCTGTGGACCCGGTGAAAATGGCAGACTTCAAGGCGGAGGCAGAAGAAGAGATACAGCTGAAGCTGGACGTATAAAAGGCTGCCAGCGGTATAAGCTAAGTGATGCAGGATGGAACATATGAGCCGCAGCTTTTGCGGCATAAGACAGGAGAGGATAAAAATGCCAACAACATACGCACATGATCTGTTTGGTCAGAAGGTATACAGGCAGATGCCGGAAGAAGTAAAAAAAGTCATCAGGGAAAATGGAGAGCTGTACCGCATCGGACTGCACGGCCCGGATATCTTCTTT
>CAVJRB010000416.1:0-2075 GCA_963651655.1 bacterium
TATAGAAGTAACCCTGGAAAAGGACGGTTCCTGTACCGTAAAGGATAACGGACGAGGAATCCCTGTTGATATGCATGCAAAGGGCGTATCTGCAGAGCGTCTTGTATTTACCACACTTCACGCTGGAGGCAAATTCGACAATTCTGCATACAAGACAAGCGGCGGTCTTCACGGCGTTGGATCTTCTGTTGTAAACGCCCTGTCTACCTATCTTGACATTAAGATCAGCCGTGACGGCTATGTGCACCACGATCATTATGAAAGAGGCGTGCCTACCATCGAGCTGGAGGAGGGACTTCTCCCTAAGCTTTCCCGGACCAGACAGACCGGAACCTGCGTCAATTTTCTTCCGGACCCGGAGATTTTTGAAAAAACAAGATTTTCCTCCACAGAGGTAAAAAGCCGTCTTCATGAGACTGCTTACCTGAACCCGGAGCTGACCATCCATTTTATGGATCTTCGCGGAGATACCCCGGAGGACATTACCTATCATGAGCCGGATGGAATCGTAGGCTATATTAAAGATCTGAACCACAATTCAGAAGCCCTTCACGAGCCTGTCTACCTGAAAGGGGAAGCAGACGGGATCCAGGTGGAGGCTGCGTTCCAGTACACCAATGAATTCCGTGAGAATGTACTGGGCTTTTGCAACAATATCTACAATGCAGAGGGCGGCACCCATCTTACCGGATTTAAGACAACCTTTACTACCGTTATGAACAGCTACGCCCGTGAGATCGGTGTCCTAAAGGAAAAGGATGCCAACTTTACAGGTGCGGATATCCGTAACGGAATGACTGCCGTGGTTTCCATCAAGCATCCGGAACCTCGTTTTGAGGGACAGACCAAGACCAAGCTTGACAACCAGGACGCTGCCCGTGCAACGGGAAAGGTGATGTCAGAGCAGCTGGTGCTTTATTTTGACCGTAACCTGGAAACCCTTAAGACCATTTTGTCCTGTGCAGAGAAGGCTGCCAAGATCCGCAAAACAGAGGAGCGTGCCAAGACCAATCTTCTCACCAAGCAGAAATATTCCTTTGACTCCAACGGCAAGCTGGCCAACTGTGAGAAAAAGGATCCTTCCCTTTGCGAGATTTTCATTGTAGAGGGAGATTCCGCAGGCGGCTCCGCCAAAACCGCCAGAGACCGTAACTACCAGGCCATCCTTCCCATCAGGGGAAAAATCCTGAATGTTGAGAAGGCGACCATTGACAAGGTTCTGGCAAATGCGGAGATCAAAACTATGATCAATGCCTTTGGATGCGGATTTTCCGAGGGCTATGGAAATGATTTTGATATCACCAAGCTTCGCTATGACAAGATCGTGATTATGGCAGATGCGGACGTGGACGGTGCCCATATTTCCACCCTTCTTCTGACTTTGTTCTATCGGTTTATGCCGGAGCTGATCTATGAGGGACATGTCTATATTGCCATGCCGCCTCTTTACAAGGTTATGCCAAAGAAAGGCGCGGAGGAGTACCTGTACGATGACAAGGCTCTGGAGAAATACCGCCGCAGCCACAAGCCGGGAAGCTTTACCCTTCAGAGATACAAAGGTCTTGGAGAGATGGATGCCCAACAGCTCTGGGAGACAACTTTGAACCCGGAGACCAGAAGAATGAAGCGTGTGGAAATCGAGGATGCCCGTATGGCATCCAGCGTTACAGAGATTCTTATGGGAAGCGATGTGCCGCCGCGAAAAGCATTTATTTATGAGCATGCCACAGACGCAGAACTGGATATATAAAGAAGCGCACGCCTGAGAGGCCCAAAATGCCTGCAGGCTGCATCAGAGAGGAATATAAGCGATGGAAACAAAACAGGAAAATGTAATTGCCACGGACTATGCGGACGTGATGCAGAAATCCTATATTGATTATGCCATGAGCGTTATCATTTCCAGGGCACTTCCGGATGTGCGGGACGGCCTGAAGCCGGTACAGAGAAGAACCCTGTATGATATGTACGAGCTTGGAATCCGTTATGACCGCCCCTACCGTAAATGCGCCCGTATTGTGGGAGATACCATGGGTAAATATCATCCCCACGGCGACAGCTCCATCTATGATTCC
>CAVJRB010000417.1:0-482 GCA_963651655.1 bacterium
ATATACTGCTCGATTCCAGCTTTACCTACAATGGCATCATTGGAATAATCCGGGTTCTGCTTGCGAAGCTCTGTCAGTTCCTCAGAGGAAGCCCTTCCCGTGTAACCAAGAATAGGCGCCATGCTTTCATCGTCTATGTACTGGCGGATAGAATCCTCCACCACATCGATTCCTTGAAGTCCGGTTTTATTCTCCATAATGGCAGCCACAGACTTCTCGCTTACATTGGTTGCAATGGTCACCTGCATGTATTTCTTAAAGCTGTTGGTATTCAGTTCGTATCGGATAGTGGCAATATCCAGCATCTCCTGTTTCGTCAAAGTCTGCGGCAGACCATGGGAAGAAAGCTCTTCTTCCGTGTACGCCCTGTCGCCCTCCAGAACAATGGAAAACTTCTCGGAACCTGTAAGGAATGCCATCATTTCATCCGCAGTTGCTGTTTTCTGCGCATCTTCCAGGTCATCGATCAGCGCCTGGCCGTA
>CAVJRB010000417.1:580-6437 GCA_963651655.1 bacterium
CCGTAAATATCCGCGCGGAAACGGTTCAGGGTAAATCCTTCTGATACATCAAAGGCATATTCCCCGCTGTCGTCTACCACAATATGAAAAGAATGGGTAATATCATCCCCATTGCTGTGCAGGATCTGAAGCACCTGATAAGCCACGCCGTTCAGGGTAAGGTTCTTCTCTCTGGTAGAAGTGTAGGTTCCGTTATCCTCAAAGGTCAGGGAATAGGACAGCACATTGGATGCCAGAATATCTCCGTTCCGGTCCAGAATGTTTCCCCTGGTGCTTTTGATCACACGTTCCTTGGTGGTTCTTGCCTCAAATTTACTGATATAGTCCTGTCCCTGGATGATCTGCAGGTCAAAAAGCCTGCGGACCAGCACAACAGACATCAGGACAAATGCCAGAACCAGGACGGTTGTTCTTTTTAAACTGATTTTTCGAAAAATACGTTTTATTTTAGTACCCAAATTGACTCACTTTCTTTCCTTGCAATATTCATGTAGCGATAGTTGATGTAACGGAAAAGCCGATATACAATCAAGGTAATAAATACCGTGTAAAACATCTCCGGGATAATGATCCTGTACAGGTATGTACGAAGTCCAAGACGTCCCCGGAGAAGGAACTGCAGTCCGTAGACTGCCAGATTATACAGAAGGTCTGCCCCTGCAGTAAGAAACATAGGAACCTTCACGTCATCATCATAATAAATTCTGTGGGCATATCCGCTCAGATAGCCGATGTACATATAGATCAAAGCATAAAATCCAAATATGGACCCGAAAAACAGATCCACCAGAAGCCCGGACAAAAAGCCTGTCCACAGCCCGCTCTTGCGTCCCCGCATCAGTCCCATAGACACACACAGGACCAGCATCAGGTTGGGCGTCACAGAGCCAATGGAGATCAGATCCATAACCGTGCTCTGCAGCAGAAAGCATACTACCACAGTGAGAAAAAAGACGACCTTACTCTTCATCCGCACCCTCCTGTACACTCTTCGCTGTATCTGCCGCGCTGTCATCTGTCATATCCTGCTTGTTGACTGTAATTACAAATACATCCTTCAGATGGAGGAAATCCACAGGCGTTACAATGGTACCGGTCTTGGTCAGGTTATTGCTGTCTACCTCCACCTCACTTACATAGCCGATGAAAAGCCCTTCCACGAACTTCTCACTGATATTGGAGGTCACAATACGTTCCCCGACTGTTACCTTATTCTCCTGATCATAAAGCTGCTCAAAACGAAGCTTGCCCTCATCGATCAGCTCCAGATCACCGTTTACAATACAGTTGTCTGAGGTGCTTACGGTCATTGCGCTGACGCTGCTGCTGTCATCTATGATGGAGCGCACTGTTGCCCAGGAAGAACCGACTTCCGTAACGATTCCTACAAGTCCCTTGCCTGCGATTACGTTATTGTCCACGCGGATTCCGTCCTTGGAGCCCTTGTTGATCATAAAGGTATCGTACCAGTTACCCGGGTCCTTGGAAATAATGGTGGCTGCAACCTTTGGATATTCCTCGTAGGTCTGGTCCAGATCATAAAGCTCTTTCAGCCGCTGGTATTCTCCCTGATCCTGGATCAGCTTGTTGTTCTGTGTGGTAAGGCTGTCAATCTGTGCTTTGAGCTCTTCATTTTCAAAAATCAGATCCTGCTTGTCCTGGAAGCTGTCCCTTGCAGAACGGATCATGGAGCCGATCTTCTCAATGCTTTTCTCAAAGGGCACAATGACGATTCCTGCCGCCTCCTGAAGAGGAGCAGTGGAAATGCCCGTTGCAAAGGTGGACACAATGCAGCACAGGCAGAAAAGCGTCATGATTGCCAGCAGATGCTTGCTTTTTAAATTAATTCGGAAACGAAATTTTTTCTTCAGGTTTTTCATGAAATGGCACCCCTAAAACTTATAATTTACGCTGTGTAATGGGTTGTGCCCACTTGCGCAGCTCCCTGTCATGAATGATCTTCTCAAGTCCTGTGACCGAAGAGGTCTCATAAAGGTCGGACAGGTTAAAAGAATATCCGGTATAGCTTGCCAGATATGTATCTATGTGCGGAATCCTGGTACTTCCGCCTGTGAGGAAAATTCCCTCCTTGGCTATGTGGTAGGCGATCTGAGGCGGAATACGCTCCAGAAAAACCTTCATCTGGGCTCCGATCTCATTGACGCAGTTCATAATGCCTGCATTCACCACATAGGCCGAAATTACTTCTTCTCTTGGAAGTCCGGATACACTGTCGATTCCGACTACCTTGCGGGCCTGCTTGTGCTGGTCTGCAAGACGGCCCATTACAAGCTTCAGCCGCTTCCCTGTACGGGTTCCGATCTGAAGGTTATAGCGCTTGCGCACCTCGCTGCACACAGCTTCATTCATCTGCCGTCCCCCGATGGGGATCTTCTTGCTGATAATGATCCTGCCCCCTGTGATAATGGAAAAATTCGTGCTCTGGGCACCGATATTCACCACCATGCTTCCCTCATTGTTCTCCAGATCCACGCCCATGGCAATGGCATCCGCAATGGGTGCCTCCACCATATAGACACGGTTCTTGCGAAGCCAGTGGCCATTTGCCACCTGGTAATAAGCCCGTTTCTCAATGGCAGTCATGTCAAGAGGGACTGCAAAATACATAACAGAGCCTATTCCTAAGATTTTATCAATTTTTCTCATCATACTGTAAAGTACAATTTCCTGCAGTTCCAGATTGGCTATCATGCCAAAAGCCATCGGCGAACTTACGGAAATGTTGGAAGGTGCTTTTTCAAACATTTCATACGCTTCGTTGCCCACGGCTATGATTTTGCGGCCTTTCGCCGCAATCATGTTCTTCTCGATGTAGCTTTTATTTCGAATCATGGAATAGACCTTGACGGAACTGCTTCCAAGATCTATTCCATATGTTTTTTCAAACAGCATATACCTGTCCCTTCATCATTTTACCCTTCCCCAAAGGTGCACTTCCGAATTACACAGGAAGCATTCCCTGTTCCCGGAAGCTTACGTATTTCTGGTCACCGATCACAATGTGATCCAGAAGCTTCACCCCTATCAGCTCCCCTGACCGGTAGATCCGTTCCGTGATCTCCACATCACACTCACTGGGCGAAGGATCGCCGCTTGGGTGATTGTGAACCAGGATCAGGCTCACGGCGTGGAACTTCAGCGCCTCCACAAACACCTCTCTGGGCGTGATCAGTGTGGCTCCTACCGTCCCCTTTGAAATCGTCTGCTCCCCAAGAAGATGATTCCTTCCATCCAGCAGCATGATGATCAGCATCTCCTGCTCCTCGTGACGGAGATGTTCCATATAGTATCTTGCTATTGTGACGGGATCATTGAAAGAAAGTCTTGGTCTGGCAGCAGCAGACGCCATCCGCTTGGAAAGCTCCCCGATACATTTCAGCTGGACGGCTTTGACCTTCCCGATTCCGTTCACCTTCATCAGATCCGGCAGGGACATGTGAAGCAGTCCCAAAAGCCCCGGATATGAGGTATCTTTCGTAAGACTTAAGATTTGATTGGCAAGTGCAAGAGAATTGGCTCCCTGCACCCCGTTTCTTAAGATCACTGCCAGAAGCTCGCTGTCGCTTAACACCGACGGTCCCCACTTGAGACATTTCTCATAAGGCCGTGAAGACTCCGGCAGATCTCTGATGGTCTGCGTTATTTCATTCATATCTTTGTACCTGCAGTTCTCCAGGAGATAAATCGTTACTGTTCACATTTTGCCTGTAAGCAGTAAGGATGAATTACAACGCAGACTCATTTTAGCATAAAAAAGGAGAGATGTACACTCTCTCCTAAATTTTTTTAAATTTTTTAGAAATGGCTTCTGCCACTTTGATGCCGTCCATTGCCGCAGAAGTGATACCGCCTGCATATCCGGCACCCTCTCCGCAGGGGTAAATTCCTTTATAATTTGCCTCCAGGGAATCTTTTTCACGGACAATTCTTACTGGTGAGGAAGTACGGCTTTCCACGCCAGAAAGGACGGCATCCGGCCGGTCAAAGCCTTTGATCTTTTTTCCAAAGGCCAGAACGCCTTCTTCAATAGAGTCTCCGATCTCTTTTGGGAAAATGCTTCGCACATCCCCTGGGGTATATTCTCCCTTAATGCAGGGCTTTACTTCTCCCAGTGCAGTGCTTGGTCTGTGATTCTGGTAGTCCTCAAACAGCTGTACCGGAACTTTTCCATTTCCAGCCTTCCATGCGGCACGCTCCAGGCTGCGCTGGAATTCTACGCCCCCAAGAGATCCCTCTTCTGGAAAATCCTCCGGGGTCACGGACACGATCAGGGCACTGTTGGCATTGCGGCTGTCTCTTGCCTGGTAGCTCATGCCGTTGACTGCCAGTCCTCCCGGCTCAGAAGAAGCGTTGACCACGTATCCGCCCGGACACATGCAGAAAGAATAGACGCCTCTGCCGTTTTCGCAGGTGTGCGTTACCTTGTAGGCAGCTGCTCCAAGCTTCTCGTTTTCTTCTTCCCCGTAGAGCGCCATGTTAATCATGGACTGGGGATGTTCCATTCGAACGCCTACTGCAAAGGATTTTGGCTCCATGTAGATTCCTTTTTTCTCAAACATGGCAAAAGAATCCCGGGCACTGTGTCCCACTGCCAGCACGCAGACCTGAGCCTGGATACGCTGTTCCCCGTTTATTTCAATTTCTTTTAACTGTCCCTTTTCAAAAATCAAGTCTGTTACCTTAGAACGGAAGTGGAAGGTTCCTCCCATCTCCTCGATCTCATGGCGCAAAGCCTCCACAACGCCTACCAGCACATCTGTGCCAAGATGAGGCTTCTGCTGGTAAATGATCTCCTCAGGCGCGCCAGCCTGTACAAACCGTTTCAGCACCTCATGGTTTCTTCCGGAAGGGTCTTTCACAAGGGTATTCAGCTTTCCATCGGAAAAAGTTCCGGCTCCCCCTTCTCCAAACTGTACGTTGGAATCTGGATCCAGCACGCCGTTTTTCCAGAAAGCTTCCACCGTCTTCTGGCGGATATGGGCTTCCTCGCCGCGCTCTAACACAACCGGACGGTAACCCGCCTTTGCCAGATACCAGGCGCAGAAAATTCCTGCAGGACCGCTTCCCACGATCACGGGAGGATGTTTCAGTTCCTCAATGCCAGGTGTCGGGAAAATGTATTCTTTTTTGTTGGTTAACGTAATATTATTATCGTGAACTTTTCGAACAATCTTGCCTTCCTGATTTTTTTCCTGCAAAGAAACGTCCACGGTGTATACGAATTTTTTGTCATCCTTGTGGCGGCAGTCCAGGGATTGCTTCACAATCTCGTAAGAGAAACCTTCGTTTTTCAGACGAAGGGCCTTGCGGATCTTATGGGCAAGCTCTTCTGGCGTATGATTGATTGAAAGTTTTAACTGGGTAATTCGGATCATGTTGTTTCTCCTTGCTTTTTCTTATGATCTGCCGGCATTCATTCCTGCAGCGTACCCGCTGGACCACGCCCACTGCAGGTTGTAGCCGCCGCATTTTCCATCAATGTCAAGCAGCTCGCCTGCAAAGTACAGGCCTGGGACCAATTTAGATTCCAGTGTTTTTGCATCCACTTCCCTGGTATCTACGCCGCCGGAGCACACCTGTGCCTGTTCAAAGGGCTGATAGCCTGTTATTTTAAGAGGGTAGCTGTAAATGGCTTCCTCCAGATTTTTGGACGCCAGAAGCACCTTGGCAAGCTTATCCGGGAAAAGTCCGGTAAGAAATTCTTTTTTGCCTTTATAGGGGCTGTCCTGTTTTCGTTTTTCCAGAAACGCAGCAAGCTGTTCCTTAGAAAATTCGGGCAGGAAATTCAGACGTAGCTCTGTTTTTTGTCTCTTGCAAAAAGCACGGATGGCATAGC
>CAVJRB010000418.1:0-6228 GCA_963651655.1 bacterium
GCGGGGCAATCACACACCTGCATGATGGCTGCGCAAAAGCACTTCCAGGGTTTCGCTAAGCTTCTTGGCGTCCTCGTACTTGCCGGCCTGGAGGGCAAAGGCAATACGGTTTTCCAGATCTTTTTTCTTCTGCTCGTATTCCAGGTAATCCTTGTCGAAGTGGTCAGCGTAGATCATCTTGCGGAATTTGCGCATGCTGACCTTGCGAAGGCCTTTGTCTTCTGTGAGAAGAACGTAATCCATGCAGTTGGCTACGGTGTAGAAATCGTGGGAAACCATGAGGACGGTTCCATTGTATTTCTCTATGGCATCCTCAAGGGCAAGCTGGGAATAGGTGTCCAGATGGCTGGTTGGCTCGTCCAGAAGGAGAAGGTTCGCATCTGTTCTGGAAATCTTCGCAAGCTGGAGGAGATTTTTCTCGCCGCCGGACAGGTTTCCTACCGGGCTGTAGATCAGTTCTTCTTCAAAGCCGTAGGTTTTCAGGTAGTCGATGACCTGGGCATCGGTGTCAAAGCCTGCATCCTCGAAGTTCTTAAGGACAGTGGCTTTCTCATCGAAAACTTCGCCGTGCATCTGGGAAAGGTAGGCCATTTTTACATTCTCGCCTAAATGGATGGCAGGATTTTCCCCGCGGATGATATCACGGAGAAGGGTGGTTTTTCCGGTGCCGTTGGGGCCTACAATGGCTACCTTCTCTCCTGCCTGAATGGCGAAGGATACGTGCTCCATGATCTGGCGGTCAAAGGCTACGCTGTAGTCTTCTGCCTGCAGCACGGTCTGGTCTTCCAGCGGATCTTCAGTGTGAAGCTGGATGTCCGGCTGTTTGATGTCCACAAAGGGGGACTTGGTTTTGCGCGCTTCCAAACGCTCCAGAAGGGAAACCCTGGCGTGAAGGCTTCTTCCGCGGGTGGCGCTGTCAATGGCGGTGGCGCTGTTTCTAAGGCGCTCCACTATTTTGCGGTTTCGCTCGATTTCTTCTAAATCGGAGGCGGCAAGCTCCTGCTGCTCGATCTTCACCTGGAGAAGAGCAAAATTGTAATCCACGTAATTGCCGTCAAATTCCTGGATCTCGGTGTTTTCCAGATGGAGGATCTTGTTGAAGCAGTGGTTGAGCAGGTAGCGGTTGTGGGTGATCACAAGGAGGGTGCCCTTGTGGGAATTGATCAGGTTCCGAAGGGCGTTCAGGTGCTGGAAATCCAGGAACACATCTGGCTCGTCCATGATGATGAATTTGGGGCTGATCATCATTTCGCGGATGGCCTGCACCAGCTTGAATTCACCGCCGGAAAGGCTGGAGAGAAGCTGGTCCTCATAGCCTGCAAGCCCGGCAACCTTCAGTTGCTTGCGAATGTTGCTTTCATAGAAATCACCGTCGATGGCATTAAATTCATCCAGGGTGGTCTGGTACTCTTCCATCAGCTCTTCTAAATGGTCCGTGGTGCCCATGTCCTCACAGATCTGGTTGATCTTATTTTGCAGGCGGACGAACTCTTCGCTGAGGTAGTCGAATACGGTTACTTCCTTTTCTTCGTCTATGGTGTAGAACTGGCTTACATACCCGATCCGCCCCGGAACATCGATGATCAGCTTTCCATCATATAAGTAGTCCTCCGGGTGAAGGATCATATTCACCAGCGTACTTTTCCCAGTCCCGTTGGTCCCAATAAACGCACAATGCACATCATCCTCCAGGGTGAAGGATATTTTGTTATATAACTCTTTATGCGGAAAAGAGTAGGATAAATTCTCTGCTCGTATCATAAAAACTCCTTTTTGTTCAGTTGACAGTTATTTCAGCTTCGGTAAATTCCATCTGTAGTGGGCGGCCAGGTAGCGCATGAGGATTACGGCGGCGGAGCCGAAGATCAGGGAGGCGACTACGCCGAAAAGGCGGTAGGTGTAGACGCACACAATGGCTCCCACGATGGAGGCGCAGGCGTAAATATGCTTCACGAAAATATAGGGCGGGACTTCTGCCATCATGTCGCGGAGCAGGCCGCCGCCTACGCCTGTGATGGTTCCCACAAACACCAGAAGGAAGGTGTTGTCTGCAAAGCCCTGACGGATTCCGGTGTTGACGCCCACTACGGTAAAAATCCCAAGTCCCACAGAGTCCATCACCAGCATCACCTTGTCATAGGTTACGTTTCCCTCCAGCAGCTCCCTCTTGAAATAAAGAAGGAAAAACACCAGCACAGATGTGAGCACTGCCACGGCCGCATAGACCGGCTTCTGGAACACACCTGGCGGGATGATTCCAAGGGTTACGTCACGGATCATTCCTCCGCCTACTGCGGTGATCACCCCCAGCACCGTCACTCCGAAAATGTCCATCTTCTGTTCCGATCCCACCAACGCCCCTGACGCGGCAAAGGCAACCGTACCGATCATTTCCAGAATAAATGTAATTGTTTCCTGATACCCCATAAAATAATACCTCTTCCATTTTTTTGCCCAGCGCTTTCTTCCCTCTTTTCCTCTTTGTCTATGCGCTGGCTCACTGCCCCCTATTGTACCATAAAACTCCCCATTTGCCACCTGGAAAATTCATAAATATACAATTAATTTCAGATTGGCTGAATTTTCTTGTAAAGAAAGAATCCTACCTGGTAGGGCTTTTATGTAATAGGAGATTCCAACGGAATTTCCTATTACATAAAAAATGACCGGAAGACTGCTCTCCCGGCCATAAATTTCATTTTCTCTCTTCACTTGTAAAGCTTGCCCGGATCCCGGCAGATTCTCCCATCATCCTTTCACGCCTCCAAGTGCCACACCAGCCACAATATACTTGGAAAGCACCAGGTAAACCACAACCAGCGGGATAATGGTAACAAAAAGTCCCACATAAACCACACCGTAATCCGTACGGAACTGGTTGGAGCTTAACAGCTGCACGAACATAGGCAGCGTCTTCTTGGAATCTGTAGTCAACAGGATGGTCGGCGTAAACAGGTTGTTCCACTGTGCAATAAACTGGAAGATCGCCTGTGTAGCAACCGCCGGCTTCATAATCGGCAGAATGATCCGGTTAAAAGTATGCCACTCCTTGGAGCCGTCAATTCTCGCCGCCTCGATCATTTCCAGGGACAGGGTGCTCTCCATATACTGCTTCATAAAGAACACAACCGTAGGCGCCGCAATGGTGGGAATGATCAGCGGAATATAGGTATCGATCAGCTTCAGATCCAGCATAAACCGGTAAAAACCGATAATGGAAATCTGGCTTGGCACCATCATAACCGCCATAATAAACGCCCATGCAAATTTTTTAAACTTAAAATCATAAACATGAATGCCATACGCCGTCAGTGCGGAAAAATACACTGCCAGGAAAGTACCCGGAATGGTAATGGTTGCAGAGTTCAAAATCGCCTTCTGCAAGGTAATCTGCATACCATTCTGCTTGATCAGCAGGTTTTTCCAGTTCTCGATCAGATGGGTGGACGGGATCAGGGAAACACCCGCCTTAATGGATTCCGAATCCCTTGTAGCATTCATCACCAGAAGAACAAAGGGCAAAAGTGCGATCAGACAGAAGAAAATGCAGATCACCATACGAAAGATTCTCTGATGCAGCAGACTTTTGCTGTAGCTGTCCTTTGCTTTACTCATGATCTTCCACCTGCCTTTCTGCGCTGCCGCTGCTCTCTCTTCATCCGCCTGTCTTCACTGTCCCCCATAGTGGCAAACAGGATCAGGCTGACGATCAATGTGATCACAAACAGTACAACGGAAACGGCTGCTGCCTTTCCAACATCGCTGTTATACAGACGCATAATATACATGGCCATTGTGGTAGTCTTGTCATCCGGCAGACCCACAAGTCCAGTCTCCGGAACATTGAACAGTGCCGGAATATCGTACATCTGCAGACCGCCGATTGCGGAAGTCACCAGAGTATACAGCATGATCGGCTTCAAAAGAGGCAGGGTAATGTAGCGGAACTTTTTCCATCCTGTTGCCCCGTCAATATCTGCCGCCTCGAAAAGTCCCGGGTCAATGCCAAGAACACCGGAAATCAGAAGCAATGTGGTATTTCCAAACCACATCCACCACAAAATGCCGGAAATCAGCCCGCGGCTTCCAGCCACACTGGACATGAAATCAAAATTGCTGCTGAGGATTCCCCAGTCTTTCAAGGTCTGGGTAATGGGTCCATACTGGGAAAACAGGGATTTAAACAGTACGGAAACAGATGCTGCGGTGATCACGCTCGGAAGATACACAATGACCTTCATGGCTCCCGTTCCCTTTACCTTCACCTTCTCATCGGTAAGCCACACAGCCAGAAGAAGGGAAACCAGGATCTGGGGAACAAAGTTAAAGCCCCACATGATCAGGGTATTTTTCAGATAGCTGAGCACGTACCCTCTCTCACCAGCTGTCATGCCAAGGATATTGAGGAAATTCTTAATTCCCGCAAAGTCCACGAACTCACGGCCATTCCGCTTGTAATAAGACAATGTACTGTAATAAAACGTATTGATCAGCGGCCACAGCTGAAACACCAGATAGGTAATAAAAAACGGTGCGATAAAAAAGTAGCCGTACCTTCCATAACTGATTTTTTTCTTCTTTTTCTTATTCATAACAGCCTCCTGTCTGAACCTGATGCGCCCTGGCAGGGCAGAACGCCTGACACTAAGGGGAACCCGCTTTTTGGCTTCCCTGTCACTGGCAGTCATTCTGCTTCTGAAACCAAAGCAGCCACCGGCAACTCATACAGATAGAAGAATATGCTGCTCCTTCTTTTTGGGGAAGAAGCAGCACACTCACTACTACTTATTTTTTACTTTTACAAACCCTTGCAGTCTCTCTTTATTCTGCGCTCAGATAAGAGAAGGTGTCATGGATAGAAGCGGTCAGATCTGCGATTGCAGTGTCAAGGTCTTTCTCGCCTGTTGCATAAGCCTTGGTCTGGGTATCCATAAGAGAAAGGATCTGCTGATCTTCTGCTGTTACCATGGAAGCGTCAAGTCCATCTGCTAATGGAAGGAAGAACTCCATGAAGTTCTGTCCAGCGTCCGGATACAGATATCCATTGCCGTCTGCGGATGTGCCAGCGTCGATGATCTTGCTGACTGCTTCTGTATTGTTTACATAGTCAGAGTTCAGAGTGTTGATTGCAACCATACCGTCCTCATCGCAGGTAAAGAATTTCATAATCTTCGCTGCAAGCTCGGTATCTGCACAATCTGTTGTAGCTGCAAGTCCTGTGCCGCCCCAGTAGCATTTTGTCTGGGTAGGAACAAGGATGGTGTTGTCTTTCCAGGAATCGGTCAGGCACCAGTATACGAACCACGGGCATCCCATGTAAGCAACTGCTGCATTGGACTCTTCGCCGTCACCGCTCATATTTGCACTCCAGTCAGCGCTCCACTGATCGGTATTGAAGGTAAGGTCTTCGTCATAAAGAGTCTTAGCTGTTTCCATATAGGTCTTGATGTTGTCATCAATTGTGATCACATCGTTCTCATCATAGAAGCCCTGGGTCCTGGAACCGGTCAGGCTTCGTTTGATCTCATCATAACCGGAGAACAGTTTGCACTTGCCGCCGGAAGCTTCATTTACTTCTCTTGCGGTCTCAACGATGGTATCCAGGTCTTTGAACTTCTCAGCCAGCTCTGCCGGATCGGTTGTTCCAAGATATTTCTCAGCCAGGTCTGCACGGATCGCATAGCAGCCAGGAGTTGCCTGCCAGAACAGGGCTCTTACGTTGCCATCCATATCGGAGCCAAGATCCAGGTTGTACTGATAGCTGTTTGCATAATCGTCAGCGGTAATGCCAAGGTCTGCTACATTCTGAACCCAGTCACTGTTTACATATTTCTGAACGTAGTCAACTTCCAGCCCCATCATATCCGGATATAACTCATTGGAAGGATCATCCAGTACAGGATCCAGTTTGCTCTGATAGTAATCAGATCCGCCTGTGTTTACGAATACGATTCTTTCGTAATCATCTGGATAGGCATCTTTAAATGGTCCGTCAAGAATCTTCTTGATATCGTCATTCCAGCCCCATACAACAAAGGAATCATCAGCGGAAGCGTCTCCGGTAACTTCATTCTCCGGCGCTGCATCTTCTGCCATAACCGGAACTGCAAACATTGTCATTCCTGCCAGCATAGAAGCTGTTAATAATACGCTCACCATTTTTTTCTTCATGTTACTTCCTCCTTTAATATAATATCTTTTCCTTTTTGATTGCTACTTGAATCCCCT
>CAVJRB010000419.1:0-2377 GCA_963651655.1 bacterium
GCTACGACAACCGAATTCGGGTGAAATATACCGCAAAGTGGGGCGTGCAGATTGCGGGAATGATTTTTCAAACAGGCTCTAGAATGCAGCTGCCTGCATCAGAACACCATCTGCACCAGCAGCATATACAGCACAGTTCCGCCGCCGATACTAAGCAGCGTGTTCTTTTTCCATTTATGCAAAAAGATGATAAACAAAATCGCAATGGCTTCCGGCAGTCCGTAAGTTCCGCTTCCCGGCACATCCTTCAGGCAGTATACCACCAGAAGCCCGATTACCGCATAGGGAAGTACGGTGCCAAGATGGCGGATAAATTCCGGCGGTTCCTTTCCTTCCGGGAAAATAAGAAAGGGAAGAAAACGGGTGACCAAAGTTCCAAGCACCACGCATGCAATTGTAATAATCCCCTGTGTGACTGTCATTGTCATGCTTTTTCTCCCTCCTTTTTCTTCTCCAGTCTGCGCTGGATCTCAAAGCACGCTATAATGGAAACCATTGCCGGAATGATGAAATAGCTGCTGCCAAACAGGATCAGGCAGATCACGGAGCAGCCAAGTCCTACCAGGGCTGGCCTGTGGTCCTTCGCTTCCTCCCACTGGTTCACAAACATAACCACAAACAGCGCCGTCATTACAAATTCAATGCCCTTGGTATTAAAGTGGATCACATATCCCAGAAGAGCACCAGCTGTAGCGCCGCCCACCCAGTAGATCTGATTCAGCAGCGTTACAAAAAACATAAACCAGCCGCGGTCCACACCTTCCGGCGGATCCACCGTACAATTGACGGAAAAGGTCTCATCACACATTCCGTAGATCAGATATAGTTTCTTAATGCCGGTATTCTTGTATTTTTCCAGCATGGAAATTCCGTAAAACAGATGTCTTGCGTTGACCATCAGCGCCAGCAGAAAGGCGTACAGCGGATTAAACGCAGACAAAAGCAGGTTCGCTGTAACAAATTCCATGGAACCTGCAAAAATAAACATACTCATAAATAAGGGATATACAAAGGAAAAGCCCTTGCTGCGCATCATAAAGCCGTAGGACATTCCCAGAAACAGAAAACCAACGCAGATTGGAAGAGTATGAGGCAGTGCTGCCTTAAATGCTTTTTTCTTCATGTATATTTCTTTCCTCAGACAATTCTTCTAATTCTATGCAGCAAAATTCTGGTGCTACAGCAAAGAGCTGAAGGTTTCCCTTCAGCTCTGCGCAGCCAGTTCCTGAATTGCTTCTGTCAGGATGGTGTATTGTTCTTTCACCTGCTCATAAAGCTCGTCGCTGCCTTCTGTCTCTCTTCCTCTAAGTACCTCAGTCAACTCTGCGCTTACCTTGTACAGGCCTGTAAATCCAAGATTCAGGCAAACACCTTTCAGTGTATGTGCTGCACGGAAAGCCTTCTCTCCGTCCTTGGCAGCAAGACCATCTGTCAGATCCTGAAAGCTTGGATCATTGAGGAACTTCACTGCAAAACGTTTCACAAGTGCTTCACTTCCAAGTCTTTTCAGAACTCCATCATAGTCTGAACCGACCTTCTCATAACATTCTTTTACTGTCATTTCAGCCTCCTTATTCTTTTGTTCCGGCTTTTCTTATGGGCAACTCCCGATCAATTCCTGCGGGGACAAAATTCGTTTCTTCACTTTATTATAGTGAAGAAACCGAAATTTGTCTACTGTTTGTATGCAAAACTTGTCGGATTTTGTTATGCTCTCTTTCATTTTCTCCTGCCATCCCTACAGGCTATCCAGTAACTGCTCCCACTGTTTCAAGATTACATCCATCTGGAAGCGTTTTCTTGAAGTTTCCTCATTTTTTGCAAATCTCTTCTGAAGTTCCTCATTTTCAATTATTTGACTAATTTTTTTCTCCATTTCACATTTTGAAAATGCTTTTACTAGAAATCCTGTCGTTCCATCTTCAATAATTTCTGAAGGACCTGTCGGAACATCAAAGCTAATCATAGGCAGACAATTCTCTAATGCCTCCAGTAAAACCATCGGTAAACCTTCCGACCGCGATGTCATAACATAAACATACGCCCACTTCATATATTCTTCCACATTTGTTACATTTCCAGTTAAAACTAAACGGTTCTCCAATGAATTTTCCTGTATGGTTCTTTCAAGAAGAGCTCTGTCTTCCCCTTCTCCCAGTACATACCATTTCCATTCCGGATATCTTCTTAGAATATTTGGCGCAATTTCAGCAAGAAAATCTGTTCCTTTTACCCATGTTAACCGCCCTGCAGTCAAGATAATTTTTTCTCTCGGACTATTTCCTTCTTGCTGCTCTGTCAATACAACTGGATTGCTAATCGTTTTGATTTTCCCTTTTCTCTTTAATTTCTTTCTATAGTTTTCTTCATCCTGATG
>CAVJRB010000420.1:0-3699 GCA_963651655.1 bacterium
CGCTGGAACCAATCCATATTCACGTTGCCAAAGGGGCTCCAACAGCTAATGCAACAAAAATATGGATAACCAGCACAGGAAATTGTCTGCTTTGCAACAACAATTCCAAGATTCCTAATCATACTCTTCGGAACATTATGCGTATGATTGAGGCACGACACAATGATGTAATACGTGCATGGTTAAAATATTTTGGAGAGATTCGTTACTTTTGCTAAAAGAACGGATGAAAATATAATAATATTGAATTCTCTTTTTGACAGCCAGGCAAGCGAAATTTTTGTTTGCCAAGGCTGTTATTTTTATTTCGTTACAATACGGTTACATTTCCGCATTCAAAACAATGTATAATAAAATCCAGATAACCAGGATGGCCCACAGTCATCCCTCTGCATAAATGCATCACTTAGAAAGGAACACCCACGAAAAATGAAAGCCAGAATACTTGTAATAGAAGATGAAATCGCGATCAATGACCTGCTGTGCATGAACCTGGAGGTGACGGGGTATGAGACGGTGAGCTGCCTGGATGGAAACGAGGCAAGCGACACCCTCCTCCAGGATCATAACTTCCAGTGCGCCCTTGTAGACATTATGCTCCCAGGCAAAGACGGCTATGCCCTTTTGCCAGAGCTGAACCGCTTCGGCATCCCCGTCATTTTCCTCACCGCCAAAGCCGACGTAACAAGCAAGGTAAAAGGCCTGAAGGAAGGAGCCGAAGACTACATTGTAAAGCCCTTCGAAATGCTGGAGGTCATGGTGCGCCTGGAAAAAGTACTGGAGCGCCACGGCAGCACCCAGGACCAGCTTCAGATCGAAGACGTCATCATTGACACCCAAAGCCACACCGTCACCAAAAACGGCGAAGAAATTTACCTGAAACCCATGGAATACAACTGCCTGATGATGTTTGTGAAAAGTCCCAACAAAGCCCTCTCAAGAGAACAGCTCCTTTCCGGCCTCTGGGGCGTGGAATTCGAAGGCGAAACCCGCACCGTAGACGCCCACGTAGGCCGCATCCGCAAAAAACTGGGCTGGCAGGACAAGATCAAAACCATCCCCCGCATCGGTTACCGACTGGAGGTGGATCTTTGAAACTGTTTACCAAAATCTTTCTCCAGGTGGCCTGCGTGATCCTGATCTTATCCTCCGCCATTTTTTTCTACACCACCTACCGCTGGAAAAATCAGAGCCTGCAGGACATCAACAGCTACGAGTGGAACAAATTTCAGACCAGCCTTTCCCAGTTTGAAAATCAGCTAAGGCTCGCCGACATCCAGGCAGACACCTCTGATACTGACCTTCAGGAAAAAATACTGGTCTACGCCTTTCGCCACGTTTTCCACGATTCCGCCGCCCTGTACTGCGATGGAAAAGAGCTTTACAACGGAACCTCCTATGAATTTGAGGCAGAAAGCATCGGAAAATTAACAGCAGAAACCCTTCCCCAGAAAAAACTTTCCGCATTTTATGATTGTGATCCTGTCATCAGCAAAACAGATGGCAAAACCCTTCTTTTATATTCCTATTCCTCCACAGAATACACAGGGGAAGAGAACTATCAGATCATCACCTACAAAGACATCACCGATGTGCTGAAACGCAGCCGAATCCTGTTTTTCCAGGCAGGCGCGCTGACTCTTGGCCTTCTTCTTTTCACAGGCCTTCTTCTTTTTTTCAGCCTGAAAAAGATCATGGCGCCTCTTACCAAACTGAATGAAGCCGCCCTCTGCGTTGCGGACGGAAATTACGACATCCAGGTTCCCCAGAATGGAAACACCGAGCTGGCACAGGTGGGAAAAAGCTTTAACCAGATGACTGCCAAAATAAAAGAGCAGATTGAAAACCTCTCCGCCGTCAATCAGGCCCAGAGGCAGCTTCTTGGAAGCCTTGCCCACGAGCTGAAAACTCCTATGACCGCCATCATCGGCTACGCAGACACCCTTCTCACCGTCCGTCTGTCAAAGGAGCGGCAGGAGAGGGCACTGGCCTACATTGGAAACGAATGCCGTCGGCTTTCCAGGCTCTCCGTAAAAATGCTGGAGCTGACTGGACTGTATGAAACCGGAGAATCCCAGCTTACCCTTCAGGAGGTTCCGGTAACGGATTTCCTGGATGAGGCCCGGAAACTGACTCTATACCGGCTTCAGGAAAAAAATCTCCATCTGGAAATTTCCTGCAATCCTGAGAATCTGAAAAAGACCTTTGACAAAGACCTGATGCTCAGCGTCGTCACAAACTTTATCGACAACGCAGTCAAGGCTTCGGAAGAAAATTCCGGAATTCTGCTTCAGGCTACAAATGACCGACTTACGGTACAGGATTTTGGAAAGGGAATCCCCTCGGAGGACTTATCCAAAGTAACTGACGCCTTTTACATGGTAGACAAATCCCGTTCCCGGGCAAATGGAAGCGTAGGTCTTGGTCTTTCCCTCTGCCAGAAAATTGCAGATCTGCACGGCTATCAGATGAAAATTGAAAGCACGGTAGGAGAGGGGACGATAATTTCCGTTTTGTGGTGATAACATAATCAAAGAACCTATCTGTACGCAGTCGTAATCCGGGTTATCGCTCTGCTTACTCATGTGGGGCATAGCTCATTCTTTGCTGCCGCCGTCAGGGACTTTCCTGAGCGTGCCCCCAAAATCATTCCCACAAATTGTGACGCACATCTTGCAGAAAGTCTTTTTGGGCATGCTCTAGTAATTACACCTCGGTTACAACTTGCGGAAGATTCGATGCATAAACAGGCGCTATCATCTATACCAGAACGTGATCTGAGAAATGTCCCCGGCCATCCGCCGATTCCCCTAAAACGTGTTTGGAAAATCATTCCTGCAGCCTGTGACTTACATTCTGCAAATTTTTTTCCAAACGCCCCACATTTTTCAGTCATGCTCAGATAAATGGCAATGCTTCCCTATGCGGCATTGCCATACAGGAAGGGAGAACTTACCAGATATGAGAAAAAACATAGAAAAAATAATCGGCCTTACCATTTGTGTGGGAATGCTCACCGGATGCGCCCAGACCCCCGAATCTTCCCTTGTAAAGCCAAAAGGGAGCAGTGCCATGGACGCCTACAAAGAAGCAGACGACAGTGTGGACATGGTAGAAAATGATGTCGCCAAGACCACCATCCGCGACCTGATCAATGCGCCCCAGACCTACAAAAGCCAGGTCACAGACGACAGTGCCAAGCTGGTGGTAAACACAGACGCTACCGTGGAAATCCCGGATGTGGACAAAATATCCGCTATTTCCGTAACCCCTGCAGAGGTGACCCAGGATCTTCTGGACCGCATCACAGATGCCTTTTTTTCCGATGCCACCCTGTACACTGCAGACAGCTATTATGTCCAGACCAAGAGCGAGATTAAAGAGATTCTGGATGGATTGAAGGAGGATGTGGCAAACGGAAATCTGGATCCCAATAACTGGGGAACAGATGATGACGGAAATTATATCTACGATATTTATGCGGATATTGAATACTGGGAATCAGAATATGAAACAGCCCCGGAAGTCCCAGAATTGGAGGAAGGCAGACCAATGGCTGGAACTCAGGATTTTACTTTTGACGGACAGGTTATGAGTGATAATGCCTTTACCGGCGTAGCAGTGATGAATGATGGTTCTCAGTATTACTACAAAACCAATACAGGAGGCTCTGATACTCTGCTTGTTACTATTAGTAAA
>CAVJRB010000421.1:0-3326 GCA_963651655.1 bacterium
TCCCACAAATTGTGACGCACATCTTGCAGAAAGCCTTTTTCAAACACGCTCTAGCTGCCACATTGACTTGGCTGATTTATCATATTTTTTTACCTGCAAAAAGGAGTTTCCCTATGCCAACCGCAAAAGAATACCTTCCTGTTTTTCTGGATATGGGAGATGCACTGCTTGGAAGCGGTGCGGAAATTTTTCGTGTAGAAGATACCCTGAACCGCATGGGCTATGCCTGCGGTGCAACCCAGATGAACGTTTTTGTTATCACCTCAAGCATTGTCGTCACCATGGAATTTCCAGGTGACGGAGCCAGAACCCAGACACGCCGGATTCGTGAAAATGGGGGAAATGATTTCACCCGGTTAGAACAGCTCAATGACTTAAGCCGCCATTTCTGCAGACAGCCTTTTTCCGCCAGGGAATTGCAGCGGAAGCTGGACCAGATCAAAGCCGACAATCCGCTGCCGCTTCTGAATCTGGCAGGAAGTATTCTGGCAGCCTTCAGCTTCGCCCTTTTTTACCAGGGAAGCATCCCGGATGCCGTGACGGCCGGGCTGGTCGCCATACTGATCTGGAGTTTCCAGCGGTATCTCCGCCCGGTGTGCATGAACGAAGTTACCTTCCAGTTCGCCGCATCCTTTCTGTCCGGCTGCATGATCTGCGGATCTGTCCTTCTTTTTCCAGGACTTCACGTAGACAAAATTATGATCGGGGACATTATGCTTCTGATTCCAGGACTGATGTCCACCAATGCCATTCGTGACGTTCTTATCGGGGACACCCTGTCCGGCATCATCCGGCTGATTGCGGCCCTGCTTCTTGCCGCGGCACTGGCGCTTGGATTTATGGGCGCAATTCTTTTATTTGGGAGGTTTGGACTTTGAATACACAAGCCATCATTCAGCTAATCACAGGAGCTGTGGGCTCCGTTGCCTTTGGAATGCTCTTCCATATGAAAAGCAAATATCTGCCCCTTGCCGGAGCAGGCGGATTTCTTAGCTGGCTAGTCTTTCTTATTGGGAAAAGTATATGGGGAAGTGTTTTCCTGCCTACTCTTCTGGCTGGATTTATTGCGGATCTGTATGCGGAAATCCTTGCCAGAATCTGTAAGGAAACTTCCACTTCCTTTTTCGTTACTTCTGTAATCCCGCTGATTCCCGGAAGCACGCTCTACTACTGTATGAACAGCATCATGGAGGGAAACACCATGCAGGCCCTGGCATATGGACGGGATACTTTTTTGTTTGCATTTGGAATTGCGGCAGGAATGAGTATTGGATGGGCAATCTGTTATTTTTTCAGAACTGTAAAAAGCAAATGAGCCACTGGGATTTTTATCCGCGAGAGGCTCATTTGCTTCTATATTTTTTCTGTCAGCTTCTTAATTTCGACCTTGCGGTTTCGCCAGTCTTTTTTCCATATCATGAGAAATACCTGGAAATCCAGGCTGTCTCTGGCTGTGGTAAAGGGCTCTTCCCGCAGCACTTCCGCTTTCACTCCCTGCTCTGCCAGGTTTTGCTGCAGCATTCTGGCTTTTTCCAGCAGGCCATTTAGCTGTTGGTCTGCTTTTTCTCCAAAGGAACGGTTCGGATAAACAGCCGCCTCCTTTTTTAATTTTTCTGTGAGAAGGTCAATGACAGCTGTGTGGCGATTCCGGTGCAGAGCTCCTGCCGCCAAACGGGCGGCAGCTGGATTTGGAAAACGTTTATAAAAAGCCAGAAGCCGCAGCAAAGAACGGTCTTTCGCTTCTTCTGCCAGCTCTTCCATGGTCTCAAAAGCTGCCTCAGAGGGAACCCAGGGCTCCTCTTTTGGCACAATGTATTTCGCCGGAACTGCCGGATAACAGCAATAATTCAGCGGCGGAAAATCAGCCAGCTGGACCAGCTTTGCCTCCTCTTCCGTGCAGAATTCCTCTCCAAGATATTCCAGCTTATCTCTTGCAATGGCAATCCGGTATTCCAGCTGCCTTAAATATTCATAGCCGGGAACCCAGAAGTGGCCGATCTCCCCGTAGTTGTACAGATGTACTTCCAGATCCAGGTTTTCGAAAAACAGAGTCACCACATTTTCTCCCTGCCATACGGAAAGCACATACTGGTCATCTTCTTCGCTGAGGGAAGATTTCAGCGGGCCTTCATAACTCTCCAGGTAATTTCCTGTAAGCCGTACTTTATCAAAAATAAGAAAACTTTCTACTGCATCATTCATCAAATATACAAGGCGAATTTTATTTTCCTCTATCAGAAGTTCAAACTGCTGTTGCTCCAGAAGCTCCTCCAGCATTTCAAATGTATCATACATAAATCCGTTACCTCTTTTTCCCAGGTTGATTTTCATTATAAAGACCTCTCCCATAATTGTCAAAAATTCCTGCGTGAAGGATCTTGGGCAGATGCATGGAATTTCTATATAGTTATAAAATAGATAGCATACAATTTACAGCTTACATTTTTCATATAATTTCTATATACTTTATACTATGAATAAATAGCGTAAATACCCAGGGAAATGTCATATTTTGCCCTGGTTGAAAACGGATTGGAGAATGAATATGAATCAGATCGACTATGAAAATTTAGGAACCCGAATGAAAGAGCTTCGAATCAAAATGAAGCTGACTCAGGCAGAAGTTGCCAGAGCTCTGAACGTAACCCCAGGCTACATCAGCAACGTGGAGAACAACCGTACCGCTATGTCTCTGCGTATCCTGATCTACTACGCAAGACTGCTGAACATTTCCCTGGATTCCCTCATCGGCAGAATTGATTCCGAATACCGCGAGACCGCCCTGGACCGCGAGATTTCCGAACAGGTACATAAGCTTGAAATTCCACAGAAACAGAAGCTTCTCAAGACCATGAAGGTATGGATGGACGAGGATTAAATTTCCTGCCGCAATCTATTATTCTAGCGAATTCAATATGCAATTATTCCTTAAGTGTCTGCCCCATAAGCAGGCACTTATTTTCTTGTGCGAAAGGTGCCGCAGTGTTATAATTTATCTGATTTCGTAACTGTACAGTTACCTGCTTTCATTAACAGGAAAGGAATTGTTTTCACTATGTTTCAGTGTCAACGCGGATATACGCTTCGAAAAATAAAAGGAGTCAGTCATCTTCTTCCTTACGGACAGCAGATGGCGGATCAGAAAAAGGGAATGATTCTCAACGAGACCGGGACTTTTCTGTGGAACGTGATCCAGCATACAGAAGGTTCGGACCCGGAAACACTGGCGGAAATGCTGGCGCGGCAGTATGGTCTTGGGGAAGAAACTTTCCCGGAGGTTTTAAATGATGTCAATGACTTTTTGTCTCAGATGACCGCTCTTGGAA
>CAVJRB010000421.1:3336-12329 GCA_963651655.1 bacterium
ATGAAAATTGCCGGGCTTTCTATCAATTTCTACGGTCCTGTCCAGCTTCTTGGCGACCGCTTTGCGGATTTTTATGTTAACCATCCGGCAGATGAACCGGATCAGGAAATTGAATTTATCACAAGGTCCCCTGCCAGCCACAATTATGGGCAGGTGCTTCTTCGCAATTCGGATATGACTATTTTTGAAAACAGCGACCGCTATGTGGTCCTGTTTCCACAGATGCCAGGTATTTATGAAGTTCATATGACCCTGGACGGCAGTTATGTCCGTTTCTATTGTTCCGATGCCGTCACAGACCAGACAACGGAGGATTTTTTCCATGCAATCCGGCTGTTCTTTTTGTTTCTTGCACAGAGAACCGGACTGTTCGCCATTCATTCGGCTTCCATCCTTTACAGGGAAAAAGCCTGGCTTTTTTCAGGGCACTCCGGTATGGGTAAATCCACCCACACAAAGCTCTGGCATGACCTGCTTGGAACCCCTTACCTGAATGGTGACCTAAATCTTCTGGGCATCCAGGGAAACCGAATTATGGTTTACGGCATCCCATGGTGCGGTACCTCCGGAATTTACACCACCAGAAACTATGAACTTGGCGGCATCGTTCTTCTTGGACGGGATCCGCAAAAAGATTATCTAGAAGAGCTAACCCCATCGGACAAAATTCTCCGGGTTATGCAGCGAATGATCTCTCCCACCTGGAAGGAAGGTCTGCTGTCCCGAAACCTGTTTTTTGCCGAAGAGATTGCAGAACGGGTTCCCGTGCTTCATCTGTCCTGCACGAAAAATCCTTCTGCCATGGATGTGATCAGGACGGAAATCGACAGACTGGAGGTGTCCCATGAAGGATAAACTCCAGCTGATCTGGAAACATCTGAAACAGGGCACCCTGCAGAAAATGTGGCGGCAGACCCTCTGGATCTACCAATATGGCAGACGCTACTGGAAGTCCATGATCCTGTATACCTTCCTTGGAATTGCAGGCTCCTGTGTTTCTCTGGTTTCCAGCCTGATTTCCAAGGATCTGGTAGACATTATCACCGGGCACCAGACGGGAAAACTGCTGTCCACTTTCGCGGCAATGATCGGTTTTTCCATTGCAAATATTCTGGTCTCCCAAGCATCGGGCTATGCTTCCACCTTCATCAGCCTTAAGGTGGATTCCGAGATCAAGAACGATATTTTTGCCAAAATGCTGATCACAGACTGGGAATCCCTGACGGACTATCACACCGGAGATCTGGTCACCCGCTGGAGCTCGGACGCTTCCAATATTTCCAGCGGAATCCTGAACTGGATCCCCAACCTGATCATTTACACGTTCCGTTTCATCAGTGCTCTGGCTGTGGTTTTGTACTACGATCCCACATTCGCGCTGTTTGCCCTTTTGGGAATTCCTTTCAGCGCCCTGATGTCCCGCCCTCTCCTTCGGCGAATGCGGAACAACAATGAGAAAAGCGCTGCCATGAACGCCAAAATGTACGGCTTCAACCAGGAGGCCTTTTCCAACATTCAGACCATCAAGGCCTTTGACCTGATCCGTTTTTATACAGAAAAGCTGAAATCCCTGCAGACGGAATACATTGGCATGCGGCTGGAGTTTCAGAGGATGTCCATTCTCACCTCCGTGCTCATGTCCATTGTAGGCTTTATCGTATCCTACAGCTGCTATGGATGGGGAATTTACCGGGTGTGGAGCAATGCCATCAGCTACGGAACCATGACCATGTTCCTGTCCCTGTCCGGTACCCTGACAAGCTCCGTGAACTCCCTTGCCAGCCTGATTCCTTCCGCCATTTCCCTGACTATCTCCGCAGGGCGTCTGATGGACATTGTGGAAATGCCGCAGGAGGATTACAGTCAGGATGGCGCTGTAAACACCTTTGAAAAAAAATACCGGGCAGAAGGCTTCGGGCTTTCCATGGAGCATCTGAACTATACCTATCATTCCGGAACCGAGGTGTTCGCGGACGCTTCCCTGGAAGCCTATCCTCATGAAATCGTGGCTCTGGTAGGCCCCTCCGGCGAGGGAAAAACTACCATGCTGCGGCTGATTCTTTCTCTTTTGTGCCCGCAAAATGGCGCTTTCCATATCTGCGCAGGACAGGATCATACGAGACAGATTCCTATGTCGCCGTCCACCAGAAAGCTGTTTTCCTACGTACCCCAGGGAAACACCATGTTCTCCGGTACCATCGCGGAAAACATGCGAAATGTAAAGCCGGATGCCACAGATGAAGAAATTGTGGAAGCCTTAAAGCTTGCCTGCGCATGGGATTTCGTGGAACAGTTGCCCGATGGCATCCAAAGCGTCATAAAAGAACGCGGCGGCGGGTTCTCGGAAGGGCAGGCACAGCGGCTTTCTATTGCAAGAGCGCTGCTGCGAAAGTCGCCTATTCTGCTTCTGGATGAGGCCACTTCCGCACTGGATGTTGCTACAGAACGTAAGGTACTTCGGAATATTATGCAGGATACTTATCCAAGGACTTGCATTGTGACCACGCACAGACCTACGGTGCTGAATATTTGTACTCGGGTTTATGCGATTAGGAATAAGAAATGTGAAGTGTTGGATGATGGGGAAATTGAGAAGATGGTAAAGGAATTTTAAAACAGGCACAGAATCCGCGATGGATTCTGTGCCTGGCTTTTATTTGTAGAATCTAAAAATCAATGCACAATCTATTGCTTGAATTTAGTCTGAAATGCTAACGCCTGTGATGGCACGACCTGTATCAGCAGTGACAATCAGATCACCGAAACCAATGTTATCTGTTGGGTTCTGGTGATAGCTCAACTTAACTTGTAAGGTAGGTGTTCCATTTCCACTGATTAAGCCTGCACCACCGGATACATAGGTAACATTCTGGTTGAAGGAAATTGTAAGCACCTGTGCTTCCTTGGTATGATCTGCATTATGCTTTCCATCTACCTGAATACGGTAATCACCTCTTCCAGTCTGTGGAGTCTGATGAATACTTGCAGTTGCTGTGTAGCATCCTGATCCGTCTGCTCCGCTGGCTGCATATACGCCTTCTGCCATTCCGTTGTCAATTTCTACTACTGCTTTTACATACTTGCTCATGATAATATCCCCCTTCGCTTAAGCACTAAAATTATTCTATAACACAAGAATAGCTTACTAATTCTAAGCTTGAAAGTCCAGTATCCACAACTACTGTAGCATCCACTGGGGATGCCGGAGGCCAACCATACGAAAAAGTAACGCTTCTTCCAGAAACAGCAGCACTTCCATTTGTATATGCACTAGATATATCCTGATTAAATGTCAGAGTAAAGCTCTTCATATTTCCAGAATTCCATGAAACTCTGTATGTAATATCTCCATTTTCTCCATAGTAAACATTTTTTGACTGGAATGCTACACTAAATCCATTTGCACTGCTTCCACTGGCCGCATACACGCCCTCTGCCATTCCTGCATCTACAGAAATGACCGGTTTCTCATAATTACTCATCTTTCCTCTCACTCCTTATTAATTTACAGAATAGCTATATCCTGTTATTCTCAGATTATCAATACTTGTTCCATGATTCAGATGAATTCCGATGGTCAATGGATTAGTCGCTGTACTTGCAAATGTAAGTGTAGCAGTCTTACCGGACCAGGACTTCTGAACGGAAGCATCATCTGTCTCGATTTCATCTACAGTATCGTTAAAATCAATGTTCAATGTAATCGTTCCATCTATATCAGACCAGCTTGCATATGCAAGCCCTTTACCACCATTCGCTCCCCATCTGTCCCAAACACCATAATAAGTTACTTTCAGGGTTCCTTTGGATGCACCACTGGCTGCATACACACCTTCTGCCATTCCAGAATCTACAGATACAACCGGTTTCTTGTAAGTATTCATCATAATCATCTCCTTTTTCTCTTCTGTATATTTATTAAACTTTAAGTCTTTATTTTTTATTTTATATTAGCCACCCCCTTATCAAAAGTCAAGAGTTTCTACAGATTTTTCACAGGATTTCTGCATTCCTTTTCTTGTGGCCAGAAGAATCAAATGCTATAATATGCAATACAGAAAAGGTGACTTGCCAACCAGCATTTGCATCTGCATTTTTCTACTTTGCACAGAAAAGAGGTTCCCCTTTATGGAAACACAGACCCATACCTACCAGAATGATATTGAACAGCTTCTTCAGGATGGAAATATTCTGAAAATCCGTCCTCAGGGATACAGTATGTACCCCCTTTTTGTTCCCGGAAGGGATCAGGCTCTGGTCCAGCAGGTTCCCTTAGATTCCCTGCGAAAAAATGATGTGGTTTTATATCGCCGCGACCACAGCATTCTGGTTCTGCACCGCATTTGCCGCATTACCAGAGATGGCTTTTATATGGTCGGAGACAATCAATCTGAAATCGAAGGCCCTCTGCGCCCGGATCAGGTTCGTGGCAAACTCATAGGATTCGTACGAAAAGGCAGAGAGATCTCCGTCCGGAATCCCCTTTACAGGATTCTTTCCTCACTGTGGCTGCTTATGCTGCCAGTGCGCCCCTTATGCTTCCGGCTGACTGCCTTTCTGCGTAAGCTGATTAAGCGCCCACACTAAACACAAACTGCCACTCATTGATGATCGGAATAATTTTTTGGGCACATTCTAGCACAATACGCCCCTTGCACATAGCGTTTTCACCACCATCTGCACATCTTCCAGGACTTCCTCTTTTGGAACCCCGTACTCCTGGCTCACCAGCTCTGCCAGTGCTTCCACAGAATCTGCCTGGTCCGCATGCAGGTAAATAAATCCGGCAGTCTCACTCAAAGATACCACCTCATTTACCTGTTCCGCCAGCTCCCCCGTGGGCAGCAAAACATATTCATCCTCCAGTTTTTTTAGCACATACCCTTTCGTCTTTTCCACAATATCACCTTCTTTATTTTCATAAATAACAACAATTCGCAGCCATCTAATCACTGCCAGCTGAATCGTTACCATAAATGCGCGCATAACATTGCCACCAGACAGCAACCGTGATATACTTTATTATCATTTGAAACAGGAGCCTGCTATGCAAACATCCTATGAAACTTATTTAAAAATCATAAAAAATACCTGTACCGGCGCCAATCTTCCAGTAGACATTTCCCAGGAAGAAACAGCGGACATTGCCCGCCTGGCAGAAGACCACTGCACAGTTCCATTTGTACTCCCATACTGCAGAGGCACCAGCTTCTATCCTGCCATGCTTCAGAAAACCAAAAGCATGATGCTGAATTACTATCAGATTGAGCAGTTCACCAGACGCACCCTTTCCCTTCTTTCGGAACACAACATCAGCTGCATTCTGCTGAAGGGAATCAGTCTTGCGAATTACTACCCGGTTCCGGAATCCCGCAAGCTCGGAGATCTTGACCTTTATCTTGCAGATCCCCAGAACCTTGCGAAAGCCCAGAAGCTTCTGGAGAAAAACGGCTACACAGATGAACATGAACTCAGCGACCACCATGTAACCTACCGCTACACATTCCCACGCACTGGCCGAAGCTTCACTCTGGAGCTTCACTATCGCGTAGTAGGGGTTTACCAGTATGATCGTGCCAATGAGATCATCGATCAGGTATTTTCCTCCGGGAAGTTCCATCCTGACACAGAAGTAATAAACGGCCAGGCTTACCCGGTTCTTCCTCCTACCCAGTACGTATTCTATATGATTCATCACATGCTGAAGCATTACCTTTACAGCGGTTTCGGCATCCGTCTGCTCTGCGATTTTGTATTCTATCTAAGACAGCACGAAAAGGAAATCCGCTTTGACCAGATCCACAAATGGTGCGAAGAATCCCGGATCAGCCACCTTTACGAAATCGTTCTGGAAACCTGCCGGATCTATCTGGGCCTTCCTGCCGCAATTGATCCAGAGGTTCATTATGATTCCCAGGACTGCGAGGCATTTATGACCAGAATCCTGGAAGACGGTGATATGGGTACTGACGTTTCCACCACACTGGTGGGAAGTACCTCCTACCAAAAAGTCAACCTGATCACCTACTTCCGGGAAGGCCATGTACAGATGAAAGTCCGCTTTCCAAAAGCCAGCCGTTTTCCGGTATTGTGGCCTGTCTTATGGGGCCTGACCTTTTTCTTTTTCCTGAAAAACACCTACACCATAAGAAACACCACCTTCCTTGAAACACTTCGAAGCTTCAAAAAAAGCAACCAGAAAACAAAATTAATCAAAATATTTGAGAACAGTGATTCCTGAAACAGGGTCACTGTTTTTATTCTCTAAGGCCGGTATCTGACAGCCGCTCATCCACCCTGCGGTTGATCA
The DNA here is from genome assembly GCA_963651655.1 of bacterium. Classification (GTDB taxonomy): domain Bacteria; phylum Bacillota; class Clostridia; order Lachnospirales; family Lachnospiraceae; genus Blautia_A. Next base: position 9,647 of record CAVJRB010000421.1, read on the forward strand.
GCTCCCTGATTCCCAGCGCCAGCAGCCAATAATGCCGTCGTTTCATCTCCTGGGAAAATCCCTGAACTGTAATTTTCCAAAACCTGTTCTGCAGGTTTCTTTTCTGTCTGGCAAGATTCACAAAGCACTCTCTTGCAAGTTCATTCTGCCCATAGATTTTCAGCATATTCCGAATATGCCAGACAGATTCTTTTCCCCTCTGGTATTCTGCCTTGGCATCAAAAAACGAAGCAAAGAAAACCGTATACCATATCAGATCCTCACAGCCCGGCAGACAGTTTTCTCTCTGGCGCATCCAATCCCTGAACGTACTGGCAACTCCGAGCCAGCATTTGCCGGAATCCGGATCGTACCGATGGGACACAGATGTTTCATTTCTCCGATAAACATATCCCACATCTCCAATAAACCCATATCTGGCTCCCATGCAATAGCACTGCATGTTAAACAGCTTGTCTTCTCCATATGGAAAATCGGAAAATTTCAGATTATTTTCTTCCAGGAAAGATTTCCTGTACAGTTTCCCCCACACATAAGAGAGGATTCCCACAGAAAAGAATCCGCCAAACCGGAAATCCTCGGTATCTCTGCTATACCTGGAAAATGCTCCATGTGCTGTTGTCGGAAGAATACGCTCATTCCACAGCCGCACATAATTGCTTACCAGAATATCCGAATCGGTCTGCCTGGCAACGTTCATGTATCGGTCGAAAATCTGATCATCCGGCAGATAATCGTCGGAATCCAAAAACAGAATATATTCTCCCGCTGCTGCGTGAAGCCCCAGATTTCTGGCATTTCCAATTCCTCCAGAGCCATTGTACAGCATATGGATGTTCTCATATTTCTCTGCGTAATTTCTGGAAATCTCCTGGCTTTTATCATCAGAATCACTGGCTGCAAGGTATATTTCCCAGTCCTGGTATTTCTGCATCCGCACACTGTCTACCGCTTTTTCCAGATATTTTTCGCAATTGTACACAGGCACGATCACAGAAATCCGTCCTTTTTTTCCTGTCATGACTGTTTCCTCCGGATTTTCTGGCGAGCTTTTAAAAGAATGCTCCGCAAAAGTCCTGCTGTCTTTTTCCAGTTCTCTGTATTCCGGTAAACCACCCACAGCAGCAGATTCGGTACCGTCACGCAAATCACTCCCCGATAGATCAAAGACACAAATGCACCTCCCGCAAACAGCCCGCAAACAAGCTCCGTTATCCACCATACAAACGCCATTATTCCAAGATATGCACCATATTTTATAAAGAATGTGGAAACTGGTTTCTCAAGCCGATACTTATAAATCACATACGGCTCCACCCACACAGAGGTAAGCACGGTACTGCAAAAGGTTCCTGCAAAAACGCCAACCACTCCAAAATGCGTAACCAGCGCAATGGAAATCACCAGATTCAGTACAGCCTCCACAACAGCCTTATAGCGGTCATAATAAAATAGTCCCATTGACTCCTTGAAAATCAGCACCGCCCGCCTCGTTCCATTTATGAAAAAATTAATACAAAGAACCAGCACGATTTCTCTCTGAAACAGATACTTGCTGCCAAATGCCAGCTCCACAAAGGGATTCAGCATTTCAAAAAGACAGATTCCTGCAAATCCAAATATCCAGTACCCAATAAAAAACAACTGGTCAAATACCTGTCCCACACGTTCCTTATCCTCTGTAACTCCCAGATTTCCCACACTGGCTGCCACACCCAGAAGCGCCTGATCCAGCACCTGCCGTATGGAACCGATCACCAGATAGTAATTGGAATAAATTCCTGCAGTTACAACCCCCACAAAACTGGAAATCAGCAGATTGTCTGTATTGTTGACAACCACATTTCCCAGCTTATGCATCAGCATAGCCTTTACATTTTTCAGAATATCCTGACGCTCCTCCTGGGGAAGCTTTTCTTTGCAGGTTTCCCGAAGATAAGGAAATAATGCATCTGCTTTCCGGGACATGCGTATATTTGCAGAAATGGTACACACTACAGCCACGATCAAAAACAGAACAAAATTCCTGGTAGTCAGAAGCACAATGATCTGGCAGATATCCTGGAGTACCAGAAAACCGTTGTGGTTCAAAACTGTAAGGTAATTCATCTGATGGGCATCCACCAGCGTTTTTTTGTAAATCAGCAGATAGGACACCACAGAATTCAGAAGATACAGAAGATAGATCAGTACAAGATGATCTACATCCGGGCGGTCCTTCATTAGTACATTCAGAAACGGAATCAGGCAAAGACCTGCTGCCAGCACAAAAGCTGCCGTTATTCTGTAGAAGGTGCGGAACATCCGCATAAGGATCTGCTGCTTTTTGATGTCCTTTCTTGCAATCGGGCCATATAAAGCATAGGTAATGGCAGTTCCCACTCCCAGTTCCGACAAAGACAATATGTTTAATATATCAGTAAACAGACCGTTAATTCCCACGTACCCTTCACTGAGAGTGCGGGTAAAAACTACTCTGGTAAAAAATCCCATGAGAATTGCCAGCACCTGCGCTGTAAACGCAACGGTGGTATTCATAACAGAATATTCTGTCCTGGATTTTTGTTTCACGCTTCTTCTATCCTTTCGTCCTGGCGCTGCTGCCGCCTAAAATTTTTCCAGATTGTCCACTCCCCGGACATCTATTTTAAAGATTTTTTCCCGAAGCCATAACGCAAACATG
>CAVJRB010000422.1:0-8332 GCA_963651655.1 bacterium
CAGGCTGTTTCATGACGCATTGGTGCCTTTCGCAGAAAGGCGGATTATAAATATGAAAATCGTATTAGAACACCTCACCAAGCAGTTTCCTGCCCGCGGGCGGAAATCCCGGGAATCGGTCACTGCAGTGGACAATTTCAATTTTGAAATTCCAGACGGACAGCTGATCGGACTTCTTGGCCCTTCCGGCTGCGGCAAAAGCACCACCCTGAACATGATCTGCGGACTTGAAAAGCCAACAGACGGCCGGATCCTTTTCGGCGAAGAGGACGTCACAAATCTTCCCCCTGAAAACCGGGGTGTTGGCATGGTATTTCAGAACTACGCTCTCTATCCCCATCTCACTGTGAAGCAGAACATTCTTTTCCCCCTGCAGAACCTGAAGGGAAAGGACAAGCTTCCCAAGGATGAAATGGACCGCCGTGTCCAGAACGCTGCCCAGCTGGTACAGATCACAGAGCTGATGGACAGACGTCCCTCCGAGCTTTCCGGCGGCCAGCAGCAGCGTGTTGCCATTGCCCGTGCCCTTGTAAAAATGCCCCGGGTACTGCTCCTTGACGAGCCCCTTTCCAACCTGGACGCCAGACTCCGCCTGCAGACCAGAGAAGAAATCCGCAAGATCCAGCGTGCCACAAAGATCACCACTGTGTTTGTCACCCACGACCAGGAAGAAGCCATGAGCATTTCCGATATGATCGTTGTCATGAAAAGCGGCGTGGTACAGCAAATTGGCAGGCCCCAGGATGTGTATGACAGCCCGGTCAACCTGTTTGTAGCCAGATTCCTTGGCACCCCGCCAATCAATGTGTTTGAGGGCGAGATCTGCGGACAGAAGCTTTATATCGGGGAAAACGCCATTCTGGACGCTCCCGGAATTTCCGATCAGCAGGTATTTGCCGGAATCCGTCCCGAGGGCTTTGTCCTTGATAAAAACGGTCCTCTTTGCTGCCAGCTTGGAGGCGTGGAGGTCATGGGACGTGACATCTCCGTGGTATCCTCCCATGCGGCTTCCCAGGCCCCTGTGATCCGCTCCATTATCAGCTCCGAAAGCAGCATTGATCTTTCTTCCAAAACCATCCGTTTTGCGGTGAAGCCAAACAAGATTTTCCTTTTTGGCCATGAAACAGAAGAAAGGATTTACCTTTAAGGGAGGTTCCTATGAATAAAAGAAATTTAAAAGGCTGGCTCTATCTTCTGCCGGCGATCCTGTTTCTGGGTGTTTTCATGGTATATCCTCTCATTGACGTTTTTATCTACTCCTTTGAAGAGGGCTATAACTCTGCATCCCAGACCTATTACGGGACAGGTGCATACAACTATTCCTATGTGCTTCATGATCCCTATTTTCTTCAGGCAATCAAGAATACCTTTCTTCTGGTAATCATTACTGTGCCTCTTTCCACCTTGCTGGCACTTCTGATTTCCGTTGCCTTAAGCTCCATAAAAGCTTTGAAGAAGCTTTACCAGACCATTTACTTTCTGCCTTATGTGACCAACACTCTGGCAGTTGGCCTTGTTTTTATGATCCTTTTTAAGAAAACAGCTTACTCAGACGGGCTTGTGAACCTGGTCCTTCAGCTGTTCGGGCGCGGTCCCATTGATTTTATCGATGGACCCTACTGGGCGAAAATGCTGGTTCTGTGCATTTATACCATCTGGATCGTTATGCCGTTTAAGGTGCTGATCCTGACCAGCGCACTGGCCTCCGTGAACCAGAACTACTACAATGCGGCCAGAGTGGACGGTACTTCCAGATTCCGTATTTTTGTGCGGATCACCCTGCCCATGATCTCACCTACTGTATTTTACCTGATCATAACAGGCTTCATCGGAGCATTTAAGGCCTACAGCGATGCAGTGGCCCTTTTCGGCACAGACCTAAACGCTGCAGGAATGAATACCATTGTAGGATATGTTTACGATATGCTTTACGGCAATGGGGGCGGCTATCCTTCCTACGCATCTGCCGCAGCGATCATCCTGTTTGTGATCGTTCTGACCATCACCTGCATCAATCTGCTGGTAAGCAGGAAGCATGTTTATTACTCATGAAACAATTCGAGGACAAAAAATGGAAAATTCAAACCAGTTTACCAATGAACGCTCTGCTGCCAGACGACGGACAGCAGTCAGCGTGATCACTTACATTCTGCTCACCCTGTGGGCGCTGATCGTACTGTTTCCTTTTTACTGGATGGTCCTGACCTCTGTAAAAAGCTACAGCTCCTACAACGCGGAGCACATCCCCAGCTTTTTTACCCTGACTCCAACCCTGCAGAATTATGCAGACGCATTTACGGCGGTTCCTCTGGGAAAATATCTTCTCAACACTCTTATTTTCACAGCAGCTACCACCGCCATTATGATGGTTGTGATCACCCTCTCCGCCTTTGCGTTTGCAAGGCTTGAGTTCCGGGGAAAAAATCTGGCCTTTACCTTATTTCTCTCCCTGATGATGATTCCAAACGAGCTTGTGATCATCACCAACTTTGTGACCATTACCAACCTGGATATGCGAAACACCTTCCTGGGACTGATCCTGCCTTCTGTCACTTCCGTGTTTTACATTTACCTTCTGAAAGAAAATTTCGAGCAGGTTCCGGACGAGCTTTACCGGGCAGCCAAGGTGGACGGCACCTCCGATCTGAAATACCTTTGCAAGGTTATGATCCCGATCTGCAAGCCCACTATGGTGACCATCGCCATCCTGAAGGTAATTGAATGCTGGAATTCCTACGTATGGCCCCGCCTCATCACAGATGACCAGAATTATTACCTGGTTTCCAACGGTATCCAGGAAATCCGTGAGAACGGCTTCGGACGTGAAAATATCCCTGCCATGATGGCTGCAGTTGTGGTAATTTCACTTCCCCTGATCGTTCTGTTCCTGATTTTCCGCAACAAGATCATGGCCGGGGTTTCAAGAGGAGGTACAAAAGGATGATGACGAAAAAACATAAATTTTCAGGGAAAAAGCTTCTTGTTCTGGCGCTGGCTGCTGCCTCTGTAGCAGGACTTACCGGCTGTCACGGTGCCAAGGAGCAGAGCGCATTTTCCATCCCTGAAGAATTTGATACCTCTAAGAGCTACGAGATTACCTTCTGGGCCAAAAACGACACCAACAAAACCCAGACAGAAATTTACAAAAAGGCCATCTCCGATTTCGAGGCCCTGTATCCCAATATTACTGTAGACCTGCGGCTTTACACCGATTACGGCAAGATCTACAACGATGTCATTACCAACATTGCCACAGACACCACTCCAAATGTGTGCATTACTTACCCGGACCACATTGCCACCTACCTGACTGGAAATGACACGGTGGTTCCCCTGGATGACCTGATGGCAGATGAAAGCTACGGTCTTGGCGGCAGCAAGCTGGAATTTGACTCTGTAAAAAGCGATGAAATCATCCCCCAGTTTCTTGAAGAGTGTTCCTTTGCCGGACATTACTATGCACTGCCCTTCATGCGCTCCACAGAAGTCTGCTACGTAAACAAAACCTACGTGGAAAAGCTTGGCTACACCCTTCCAGAAACCCTGACCTGGGATTTCGTCTGGGAGGTCAGCGAAAAAGCCATGGAACAAAACGCCGACGGCACCTACAAGATCAACAGCCAGAACGTGCTGATCCCCTTCATTGACAAGTCCACGGACAACATGATGATCGAGATGCTGAAGCAGAAAAACGCCGGCTATTCCACAGACAGCGGCGAGATCCAGCTTTTTAACGACACTACCACAGATCTTCTGTACACCATTGCAGATCATGTAAAAACAGGTGCTTTTTCCACCTTCAAGATTTCCAGCTACCCGGCAAACTTCTTAAATGCCGGACAGTGTATTTTCGCCATTGATTCCACGGCTGGCGCTACCTGGATGGGGACCCATGCACCTCTTGTGGACATCAGCTCCGATGCACTGGTGGATTTCGAGACAGAGGTTATGACCATTCCGCAGTTTGACCCGGAAAATCCCCAGATGATCTCCCAGGGACCTTCCGTTTGCATCTTCAATAAAAAGGATTCCCAGGAAGTGCTGGCATCCTGGCTGTTCACCCAGTATCTGCTTACCAATGATGTGCAGACAGCTTACTCAGAGACGGAGGGCTATGTGCCGGTTACCAGCAAGGCCCAGGAATCTGACCAGTATCAGGATTATCTTTCCAGAGAGGGCGAGGACAATTCCACCTACTATGATGTGAAAATAAAAGCCTCCAAAACCCTTCTGGAAAATGTGGACCACACCTTTGTCACACCTGTCTTCAACGGCTCTGCTTCCCTTCGTGACGCAGCCGGGCAGCTGATTGAGAACGTGACCAAATCTGTGAGAAGAAAGCAGGAAATAGACGCCGATTATATTGACCAGCTTTACAGCGACGTCACCTCCCTGTACCATCTGGATCAGATTTCTGCGTCAGAAACCTCCGGAAAAGCAGACCTTGGCCCACTTCCTGTTGAATCAAAGATTCTTCTTGTCAGCCTTGGGGTGGTCTGGTTTTTCATTCTTCTTTATCTGCTTCTGGAAAAAAGGAAAAGCAGGAAATAACTTTCCCCTAATCCCTTGATTTCCTCCTGTTTTCGTTTATAATAAAGGTGGTTGTGCATGCAGCCACCTTTTTTAATAAAATACATATGCTAAAGGCATACCTTTGTGACGTTTCTTACGTACACACAGAAAGGAGACATTATGAAAAAAAGACTTGTATTACTGATGGCACTCTCCCTTACTTTCGCATTTCCGGGAGCAGTTATGGCAGAGGAGAACACTGCTGAAGAGACTACAGAAGCTGCTTCTGAGGACGCTGATGTGAAATCTGAGGGCGTTATGACTCATGACGAGTATCTTGCTGCTGCAGTAGATGACGAGGTTGTAGTCGAGACTTATGTACAGGCAAAGCAGTCCTGGTGGGAAGACAAGGCAACCATCTACACACAGGATAAAGACGGTGCATACTTCATCTACAACATGCCATGCTCACAGGAAGAATACGACCAGCTGGTACCTGGCACCAAGATCAAAGTAACCGGATATAAGGCTGAATGGTCCGGAGAAATTGAGATTGCTGACGTATCCTCCTTTGAGATCGAGGATGGCGAATATATCGCAGAGCCGCTTGATGTAACAGATCTTCTTGGCAAAGATGAGCTGATCGACCATCAGAACGAGCTGGTATCCTTCAAGGGCATGACTGTAGAAGCTGCCGGACAGGATGCAGACGGAAATGATGTTGCATATCTTTACAACTATGATGGCTCCGGTTCTGAAGGAGATGACCTTTACTTCAACGTTTCCCTTGACGGAGAGACCTATACATTTACAGTAGAGTCCTACCTTTGCGACAAGGACAGCGATGTATACAAGGCTGTAGAAGCCCTGAACATCGGCGACAAGATCGACATGGAAGGCTTCCTGTACTGGTATGAGGGCGTAAACCCGCACATCACCTCTGTAACTGCAGCGGAATAAGATTCAGGCGCTGTTATACCGCCTTTGCTGCAGCATCCTGCACAGTACATAGAATTAAGCATCTACACATAACAGGCCTCGGAAACGGCATTGTCTGCTGCTTCCGAGGCCTTATTGATTACGCTTTATTTCACTGTCTTCCGCCTGCATGTTTCCCTATGCAATCCCGATCTTCGTATTCTTATACACATGTATGAAATAAATGATCTCCACCGTTGCCGTAATTCCCCATGAGAAAATGTACAGCAGGTATAAGGACGGAATGGTCTTAAAATATGCAAACACCGTATTGACCCAGATCATTCTAAATACGCAGGAGCCCATGATTACGATCACAGTGGGCACCAGGCTTTTTCCAAGTGCTCTGGAAGCTGCTATGGTAGCGTCCATAAAGGCGGAAAATCCGTAGCAGTAGCCCATAATGGTAAGTCTCTTCATTCCTGCATCAATTACCGCAGGGTCGTTGGTAAACAGTCCCAGAAACTGCCTTCCGAAAATAACCAGGCAGATTCCCCCCACCAGCCCGATTCCAAAAGAATAGGCCAGGCTGATCAGATAGCTGTTCTTCACTCGCTTTCTTTTGCCTGCGCCGTAATTTTGTCCCATGAAGCTTCCGCAGGCTGTGTAAAAGGCTGCCATAGAATCATAGAGAAGAGCGTCCGCATTTGCAGCTGCAGAGTTGCCGGCTACCATAGTGGCGTCAAAGGTATTCACACCCGCCTGGATAAACAGGTTGGCCAGCTGAAAGATTCCGTTCTGAAGACCTGCAGGAAGCCCGATCTGGATAATGTATTTGGCCATTCTTTTGTTGAATCTCAGCTCCGACATGCGAAGTGCATAATCCCCGCCCATTTTTGCCAGGGCACGCAGAATCAGAAATGCAGACAGGTACTGGGAAATAATGCTTGCTGTTGCCACTCCTGCCACATCCATTTTGCAGATGATCACAAAGAACAGGTTCAGCACAACGTTCACTCCCCCTGCTGCAGACAGGTAATACAGCGGCTTCTTGGTATCTCCAAAGGCACTGCACACTGCATTGCCGAAGTTGTACAAAGCCAGAGCCGGCATTCCAAGGAAATAGATCCGGATGTACAGAACCGCTCCCTCCAGCAGCTCTTCCTTGGTATTCATCACTTCCAGGATCCATCTGGAAAAGAGCATTCCAAATGCCAGAACGATCACTCCCGTTCCAAGGCTTACCAGAAGAGCCGTATGTATGGTCTGCACCGTACTTTTTTTGTCCTTTGCGCCGAAGTACCTTGCAACCAGAACATTGATACCTCCTGCCATGCCAATGAGAACCCCTGTAAAAAGAGTTACCAGCGTGGTGGTGGAACCTACTGCCCCAAGTGATAAGGAGCCCGCAAACTGCCCGATTACCGCGATGTCCGCCATGTTAAACAACACCTGAAGCAGGTTCGTCAGCATAAGAGGAATACTGAAAAACAGCATTTTCCCCCAGATGGAGCCTGTAGTCAGATCCTGTCTGTCCTCTTTCATTTCCTTTTTTCTCCTTCATCATCCATTTTTTCTGCGCAAAAAAAAGGCCCCGTGGACCTTTTTTCGCCATCGTTATATGGATTATAACACTGACCTTAAGTTTTGTCATTGTGTTTTATAAATTCTTTTCATCCTCTTTTTCTAACAGCTCTTCCATGGTATGCCAGCCAAGAACCGCGCATTTTACACGGGCAGGCATTTTGGAAATATCAGCAAGGGACATAGCTTCTTCAAGGAGCTCCAGTTCATCCCCCTTTGTCTCTCCCTTTATCATTCTGGAAAAAAGATCAGCAAGCTGTAAGGCTTCTTCCTTTGTTTTTCCGATGATCAGCTCCAGCATCATATCCACAGAAGCCTGGGAAATGGCACAGCCGCTGCCCACAAAGGCACCGTCTGTGATCACGCCGTTCTCTTCCTTCAGCTCCAGGATAATGTCGTCACCGCAGCTTGGATTCACTCCCTCAAGAACCAGATTGGCACCCTCCAGCTTCTTTTTGTGCGCCGGATGCAGATTGTGGTCCGTCAGGATCTCATTGTAAAAAGTATTATTCATCATAGCCCATCAGCCTCCTGATATTTTTTACCTGCTCGATCAAGCGAAGCACATCCTCCTCACTGTTGTAAAAAGAAATGCTCGCTCTTGTGGTCACCATCACTCCAAGATGTGCCAGAAGAGGCTGTGCGCAGTGATGACCTGCACGCACATCCACATGTGCTCCGTCCAGAATGGAAGCAATGTCATGAGGATGCACCCCGTCTACTGTAAAATTCAGGATTCCATTGTGTTCCTTTGGATCCTGGCTTCCGATCACATGCACATGGGGAATTTTCTGAAGCTCTTCCATTGCAAGGGCTGTGAGGGCATTTTCTTTTTCTTCGATAGCTTCAAAGCCAATGGAATTCAGATAATCAATGGCTGCCTTTAAGCCCCACGCACCGCCGCCGTTTACGGTTCCGGCCTCAAATTTATGGGGAAGCTCTGCAAAAACAGCGCCTTCGCGGGTAACGCTTTCAATCATTTCGCCGCCGGTGAGAAATGGCGGCATGGCATTTAACAGATTCTCTTTTCCATAGAGAACGCCGATTCCCATTGGCGCCATCAGCTTATGTCCGGAAAAGGCAAGGAAATCTGCATCCATTTTCTGCACATTAATGGGAATATGAGGAGCACTCTGAGCAGCATCTACAAGCACCACTCCGCCCACGCCGTGAACCTTCTCAATAATTTTTTCCACCGGGTTCACGCGTCCGATCACATTGGAAATATGGGTGACGGCTGCAAATTTCGTCTTAGGCGTAACGGCATTTTCGATTGCCTCATCTGTAAAGCTTCCGTCCATCTCACATTCCAGGAACT
>CAVJRB010000423.1:0-2953 GCA_963651655.1 bacterium
CTGTATAACGAATATAATGCCATGGTTTCTTCTCTGAATTCCGCTATTAAACAGGATTACCAAGATAAGCTGATCATCCTGGATGCACAGATGAAATCACTAGAGGCAAGAATCAATTCCCACTTCCTTTTTAATACTCTGGAAGCAATTAACAGCATGGCAGAACTGGATGACAACGAGATGATAGCTACTATGTCCCTTGCTCTGGGAAATATGTTCCGCTATACCTTGAAGACCCAAAGTGAGCTTGTAACTATAAATGATGAGCTGGGTCATGTACAGGATTACGTTTCCATTCAACAGATTCGATTCGACAACCGTTTCCAATTAATCGTAGATATTCCCCAGGAGCTGCGCACCTGCAAAGTTCTGAAGCTGATTCTGCAGCCGCTTGTTGAAAATGCATTATATCACGGATTAAATTACTGCACCGCCGGAGATACCATTTCTATCAGCGGAAATTCTGACGGACAATATATTTACCTTAATGTCCACGACAATGGACAGGGAATATCTCCTGAAATTGTAGCACAGCTTGAAAAGTCTCTTGGCGATGAACCTTCCTTCACGGAGCTTGGGCACCGCAACAAACAGAGCATTGGGCTGAAAAATATTCACAGCCGTATTGAATTGTATTATGGACATGGTTATGGCCTAACTATCAGCAGTCTTCCCGGCCAATGGACCAATATTCAGATAAAAGTTCCTGTTTTAAAAAAGGAGGAGAGTTGATTATGTATACTTATATTGTCATTGATGATGAGAAACTTACCCGAATGGGAACCATAAAGAAGCTTCAGCCGATGGCAAATCAGATTACCTGCATTGGTGAAGCAGACAATGGACAGTCCGGCATTGAACTGATCCGTGAAAAGCTGCCGGATTTTGTAATTCTGGATATGCAGATGCCAATCATGGGCGGTACAGAACTTCTCCCCTATCTGGCTGAGCATTACCCGAACATGCCGCTGATCGTAATCAGCGGATATAAAGATTTTGATTATGTGAAACATGCCATTTCAGCAGATGCTATTGACTATCTTCTGAAACCATTCAGCAAAGAAGCCATTCAGGAATGCGCTGCCAGAGCACTGGAGCGTCTAAAAAACACTCAGACTATTACCAAGCAGATTACTGACAGCTATGAGCAGAAAGAAGCCGCTTACTATGAATACGATATCCAGTATCTAACTAACCTGATTCTTGGATATCATACAGGAGAAGCCTCTATCTCTTCCGAAAAGCTGAAATTTATAAACGATACACACCGCCTTGTGCTTCTTACCTTATATTTCAAATTGTCTGAAAACCAGTTTCATATTCAGGACTGGCTGGAAGACGGTGGTTTTGGTGATCTTGCCCTGTATCTTCCAAATACTGCGTCTCCCCACATGGGTTTTCTTATACTTTTTATTCCTAATGCAGATGTCATCCATACCCGGACACTTGTGGATCAGATTGCCAATGCTCTTACCTATTATGCAAAACAACTTTCCCAGCCTATTCGCGTAGGCATCAGCCGTCCTCACTCTGATCTGAATGAATTGCATGATGCTTTCGAAGAAACATCTTCTGCCCTTAATCAGCAAAAACTGGGTGATTCCGATTGCAGCTGCTACCACTATGAAAAAATGCCTGAACCTAAAGCCTTTCTCTGGAATCATGAAGAAGAGTTTCTTTTCTACATAGAAGCAGGCATGTCTGAAGAAGTAGCTCAGCTCACAGATGACCTGTTTCAAACAATGCACAGCACACCTGAATTCACACTGTCTGATGCAAAATATTACTGTTATTATCTTTCATCCAAATGCCGTGATATTCTCAGTTATTATTTGAAACAGGATAATACCAAAGCATCTGCCAGTATGCAGAACATGATCAGCTATATTTTTACCCTGGATGATCTGAAGGAATACCACAGGCAGTTTTTCCTGAATATTACAGAGCTTCTGAAAAAAGAAAGTATTTATGCACTGGAAGATCCCATTGAAAAGATTCAGATTTATATTCAGCACAACTATCAGAAAAATCTGACCCAGGATTTTATTGCTTCTTTGTTTTACCTGAACAGAAGCTACCTCAGTACCTTATTCAAGCAAAAAACCGGAATGAAATTTATTGATTATCTCAATAACGTCCGCATTGAAAAATCAAAAGAAATGCTGGTTGAATCAGATAAAAAAATGTATCAGATTTCTAAAGCGGTAGGCTATGATAACCCTAAATATTTCTTTCGGATTTTCAAGAAAAAAACCGGGCTTACTCCAGATCAGTACCGGGCAAATAATTCTTAAAAAGAGCTGATTTTCAACAGGCGGAAGACCTGTTCTACGGTAGCGGCCATGTTTCTTTGGGCAGTGGCGGGGGACATGGCGGCTTCCAGGGTGGTTACCTGGCGCAGGATGGGGAAAAAGGCGTCGATTCCGGCAGGGTTGCATGCGGCGGCGTCCTCGGTAACTGCGCCAGAGAAGGCGATGACGGGCTTGCCGTACTTTTTGGCAAGCCGGGCAATACCGATGGGGGCTTTGCCCATGACAGTCTGACCGTCAAGGCGGCCTTCACCTGTAATCACAATGTCAGCAGCTTTTATTGCTGATTCGATTCCGATTTCTTCCAGAACAATGTTGATTCCGGGTTCAAGCTTTCCATGAAGGAATGCACGGAATGCAAAACCAAGACCTCCGGCTGCGCCGCAGCCTGGGTAATCTGAGCTATAATTTTTACCAGTATCAGCGCGATTCCAGCCAGCGTCCGCAGATAAATTTTTCCCTTTAAAGCGTACTTTTACTTTCATTAAATCAGGATTATCTTGCAGTTCTTTCTCAGCTACATTTTCTTTTCGTTCTGGCTCCAACTCATCATTACCAGCTTCCTGGAAATATTCTGCTGTCACTTTCGCATATTTATAATCCGCCTTTCTGCGAAAGGCACCAATGCGTCATGAAACAGCCTG
>CAVJRB010000424.1:0-5541 GCA_963651655.1 bacterium
GCATGTGAACCTCGTCGATAATGTATACCTTATAGTTTCCTTCTGTAGGGCGATAGGCCACTTCCTCGCGGATTTCACGGATATTGTCCACACCGTTATTGGATGCGGCATCGATCTCGATCACGTTCATCGAGGTACCGGCCTGTATCGCCTTACACATTTCACATTCGCCACAGGGGCTTCCATTTACCGGGTGCTGGCAGTTTACTGCCTTCGCCAGTATTTTTGCAACGGTTGTCTTACCGGTTCCTCGGGTGCCGCAGAACAGATAGGCGTGTCCGATACGGTTCGCCTTGATCTGATTGGTCAGCGTGGTCACAATGTGATCCTGACCCTTGACATCGTCGAAGTTATCCGGTCTGAACTTCCGATATAGAGCAGTATAGCTCATTTATGGAAACTCCTTTCTGAAAAGCAGAATCAGTCGCCGAAGCTGATACCGATCTGTTTTGCAGCTTTGACAGTCTGGTCTTTTGGAGAAACCATCTTAAGCTTGCCGGCACACTCTTCAAGAGGAACTCTCTTGATCTTGCCGTTTACAACACCGATCATGATACCATACTCTCCGTCAAGGATAGCTTCAGCTGCACCTGCTCCGATTCTTGTGGAAAGCACGCGGTCATATGCGCATGGTGCTCCTCCACGCTGTGTGTGTCCCGGAACTGTGATGCGGACTTCTGATCCAAGCTCCTGGGTAATCTTGTCTGCGATTTCATAAGATACGGAAGGATACTTCTTTGCACGGTCTTCCAGTTTCTTCTTGTAGTCCTTCTTGGAAAGCAGGGCGTCCTCCTTGGAAATGGCACCTTCTGCCACAGCAAGGATAGTAAAGCGCTTGCCAGCCTTGGATCTCTTCTGGATGGCTGCAACTACTTTCTTAATATCATACGGGATCTCCGGGATCAGGATAATATCTGCTCCGCCTGCGATTCCGGCATGCAGGGTAAGGCTTCCTACCTTGTGTCCCATAACTTCTACGATGAATACGCGGCCGTGGGAAGCTGCTGTTGTGTGGATGCAGTCGATTGCGTTGGTTGCAATGTTTACTGCACTCTGGAAGCCGAATGTCATGTCTGTTCCCCAGATATCATTGTCGATGGTCTTCGGCAGATGGATGATATTCAGGCCTTCCTCGCGTAAAAGGTTGGCTGTCTTCTGGGTTCCGTTTCCGCCAAGGATTACCAGGCAGTCAAGACAGAGCTTGTAGTAGGTCTGCTTCATTGCTTCTACCTTATCCAGACCATTCTCATCCGGTACACGCATAAGCTTAAACGGCTGTCTGGATGTTCCCAGGATAGTTCCGCCCTGTGTAAGGATTCCGGAAAAGTCCTTGGATGTGAGCATACGGTATTTGCCGTAGATCAGTCCCTTGTATCCATCGTCAAATCCGTAAACCTCCAGATCATCGATACTGTTGGTGAGTCCCTTTACTACTCCGCGCATGGTGGCATTCAGGGCCTGGCAGTCACCGCCGCTTGTTAATAAGCCGATTCTTTTAATCATAGTACCCTCCATTTCTGTGTCTTTGGCAAACAGGCGCCGTCGCTTCCGGCGTCTGTGCGGTCCTTATGAACCTTTTTGCACACACATTTTAATGCTTGGATTTAATTATATAATATTTCGTGGGCTGACACAACAAGGAATTTGTCTGGCACGGTTGGATTCTTTCGCCAGGTACTGCAAAAGCCAGAGAAAAACCAGATTTATGAAAGGGAAAATGTGCAAATCTATTGACAAATATTTGTTTGTCCCTTATAATTAAATTCCGCGCAGCCGGGGAGATAGCGGTGCCCTGTACCTGCAATCCGCTACAGCAGGGGTGATGCCAATCTGAGGCTTGTATCTTGTGGAGCTGCCCTTTATAAGTGGCGTTGACGTTTGGGTCTTACGCAACAGGACTCTATGAACCGTGTCAGGACAGGAATGTAGCAGCACTAAGTAGAATCTCCTGTGTGCCGTGAGGGTGCCTGGGCTGAGTTAACTGTAGAGGTAACGTCTGTGAGACCATTCCGAAGTGCGGCGCGCGAAAAATAAGGAATTTGTGGAACGTCTGAGAGGACGTTCTTTTTTTGTGCATTTTATCAAGGCGGACGATTTCCCCCTGGTGAGGCAGTACAGACAACGGTGAATTTCGGGATTTTACTCCGTCGCTTATTGACAGCCGGGGATGCAAACTCGCCCTAAAGGGCTCAGACAGTGCATCCCCGGCTGTCGCTTACTCGTAAAATTCCCGAAATTCGCCTAACTGTCTGTACTGCCTCACCAGGGGAAAATCTGGTTATAAAAAAGGGCACATAATGAAATAACATTCACTCACGTCATTTACATCATGTACCTTTTCTACAATTCATCCATCTATTCTGCAAAAATTATTTGCAAAGCTCGGCTACTACCTGGTTGATTACTTTGCCGTCTGCTTTGCCTTTCAGTTCTGGCATGATGGTCTTCATGATCTGGCCTTTGTTTCCGGAGGCGATGAGCTCGGCGTGTTTTTCCTGAAGGTAAGCTTTGATCTCGGAAGCGTCCATCAGCTTCGGAGCGTATTTGGCAATCACATCATATCTTGCCTGGTATTCATCCTTCAGATCCTGTCTGGATTCCGGGCAGGTGTCGATCTGCTCTTTTACAGATTTCAGTTCCTTGAGGATCACGCGGTCAACCAGCTCGCTGCTGATATCATCACGGCATCCCTCGTCAATTGCAACTTTCTTCACTGCTGAGATCAGGGAAGAAACAGCGTCCTTTGTTACTTTATCCTTTGCTTTCATAGCAGCAACCATGTCTTTTCTTAATGCTTCAAGTTCCATTGTGTTTTCCTCCTGTCAATTTCGCCATCCTTTATTTCTCCTGAAATTCGATGGCTTCTCTAGTTTTTTACTATACCACTATTTTTCTGAATTTCCAACCTGTTCTGCCAGAGATTTTTTCAGCATTTTCTTCTTTTCCCGAAGCTCTCTGAAAAAATCGGACAGCATAGAGGAGCACTCCTCCTGCAAAACGCCGCGGATCACTTCCACCTTGTGGTTGAAGCCGTCCATTTCCAGAAGATTCAGAACCGAGCCTGCGCATCCTGCTTTAGGGTTCATGCTTCCGATCACCACACGGTCAATGCGGGACTGCATCAGGGCGCCGGCACACATCTGGCAGGGCTCCAGGGTCACATACATGGTGCAGCCCTCCAGCCGCCAGTCTCCTAACTTTTTGCTGGCTTTCTTGATGGCATTCAGCTCGGCATGGGAAAGGGTGTTCTTGTCTGTATTTCTGCGGTTGTAGCCTCTTGCAATAATCTGTCCGTCGCAGACAATCACGCAGCCGATTGGAACCTCTTCCAGGGCCCGGGCTTTTTTCGCCTGGCGGATGGCTTCTTTCATAAAACGTTCCTGATCTGTAAGCATAAATGTTCTCCTGTTGTGTGAAATGAAAAAGGTTATCTGTAAAATGTGCGGCACATTAACCAAGCTCTGATTTTCTTCGCATCTTTTTCCAGTAATAGGTGACGCCCACGATATCTGCCAGTGCCCATCCAATGGGAACGGATGCCCAGATTCCGGTGACGCCGATTGCCGGAATGGCGGACAAAGTATAAGCCAGGACCACACGGGTTCCAAGAGAAAGGATGGTGAGGATCACGGACATTCCAGGCATTTTTACTGCACGGTAATATCCGTACAGAAGGAAAAGAAGTCCGATTCCAAAATAAAATGCGCCTTCAATTCGCAGATATCCGACACCAATGGAAATAATCTCCGTCTGGGATGCGTTTACAAAAATGCCCATAAGCGGCGCGGCAAAAGCACAGACCGCTGCGCTGATCACCAGGCAGAATACAAATGCAGCTGTTACCGCGCTTTTGATTCCCTGAGAAATTCGCTTTTCTTTTCCGGCACCGTAGTTCTGGGCAATGAAAGTGGAAAATGCATTTCCAAAATCCTGTACCGGCATGTAAGCGAAAGAATCGATTTTTACCGCAGCTGCAAAGGCTGCCATAACCGCGGTTCCAAAGCTGTTTACCCTGCCCTGGACCATAAGGATCCCAAAGTTCATAATGGACTGCTGCAGGCAGGTAAGAAAAGAGAGCTGGGCAATCTCCCCCAGAACCTTTTTGTCAAAATGCAGCTCTTCACGGGAAAGGCGAAATTCCGGGAAACAGACCAAGGTGTATACCGTAATTCCGATTCCGGATACGAACTGCGCCAGGACCGTTGCACCTGCGGCTCCTGCCACGCCCCAGCCAAAGCCAAGGACAAAGAGCAGGTCAAGTACTATATTCAGGACAGTGGATACTGCAAGAAAAATCAGGGGAACTACTGAATTTCCCACAGCTCTTAGCAGTGCCGCAAAATAATTATATAAAAATGTAGCGCTGATTCCGGCGAATATGACCAGCAGGTAGGTCCGCATGTATGGAACCACTTCTGCCGGCACCTGAAGGACTTTCAGAATCAGGGGCAAACCTGCGTAAACCAGAACATTGATCACCACAGTCATTGCCGCGATTAGGCCGAAGGAATGAAGAATTCCTTCTTTTAGCTTTTTGTGATCCCGCTCGCCGAAGCGGATGGAAAATACGGCACCGCTTCCCATACACATTCCAATCAGAATGGACGTCAGAAAGGTCATCAGGGTATAGGACGAGCCAACTGCGGCAAGGGCATTGGCTCCCAGATACCGTCCCACGATCAGGGTATCTGCGATATTGTAGCATTGCTGCAAAAGATTCCCGGCCATGAGAGGCAGGGCAAACAGCATCAGATTTCCTGTGATGCTGCCTTTTGTCAGGTCTCGTTGTTTCATTTGTTTTTCCTCATCTAATGCACACTTATTTCCCAGAGCGGTCAGAACGCAGGATTGCTTTTTCAAACAGGTTCCGGGATAAAACACACTGGGAATATTTTTATTATAGGCAGTTCTGGTGAGGATGTCAATTTGGGGGAAGTGCTCTTTTCTGCCTGAAAGGTATGCCAAAATGGCATTTTAAGTTAATGGCAGGCGGGCGGATCGATGGTTCGGTACCAGTAGCCGCCTTTTCCTTTGGGGACTTTTATGAGGGGGCTTTCTTTAAAGCTTGGGAAGCCGAACATGCCTGCCATGAACTGTTCCTGCTGGTCGTAGCTTCCGGGAACGCCAAGGATGTACTTTCCGTTTTGACGGCGGCACAGGAGAAGGTGACCGAAGTTGTAATAGCCGTATTGGAGAAAGCGGTTGTTTCTCAGGCCGCATTGTTTTCTTGGGAAGTGGACCAGATCCTGGGGATGGATTTTCCAGCACTGGGACAGGTCGCCGTCTGCGAATGGACAGAAGGGCTGGCCAAAGGGGAGGGAGTGTTTTTCGGGTTTGGAGTGGATGGATTGTATGTGGATTTCTTCGGTGGGGGACGGGACGTCTGTGGCGTGAGGTGTGGGGTTCAGTTCGAGTTCGGAACCTGTTTTGGACTTAGGTTCTTGTAAAATAGTGTTGGTGCTGTCTGAAGAAGAATCTAGGCTGCTTACGGGGACAGAAGGTTCTTCTGAAGCATTTGCCGGAAGTATAGACTCTGCCGAC
>CAVJRB010000425.1:0-879 GCA_963651655.1 bacterium
AGTGCCCGTAAACTGCGAACAGCTAAGAAAAGAGGACGTCGCCCAGATCCTGGAAAAAATCCTGTATGAGTTTCCAGTCACCCAGATCCAGTTTTTCGTGCCTAAATGGGTGGAAATGCTGCCTGCGGACCACGAGCTGAAAGCCCAGATCCTTTCCCAGATCAAAGCCTGCATGAAGCGCATGCTCCACATCCGGGACATCACCAGGGAATCTGTAAAGCTGGAAGGCCCCTATGTCCAGGAAACCCTTCTGGATCACGTCAATCTGTCCGACGGCACCGTACAGATCCGCATCCAGGTAAATGACAAGTACTATTACAAAATGCTCAGCGACATGAGCGGAATCCCCATGGAAAGCGAGTACGAGCTGATCCACACCATGAAAGAGCTTGCAGCCATGAAGGAAAAATATGTAAAAGTCCGCGATGCCTTAGATGCAGTGACCGGCAGCGGCTACGGCGTTGTAGTTCCCGAGCTTTCCCAGATTCAGTTAGAAGAGCCTGCGGTGATCCGCCAGGGCAACAAATACGGCGTAAAGATCAAGTCCAAGAGCCCGTCCATTCACATGATCAAAGCCAACATTGAGACGGAAATCGCGCCCATTGTAGGCACCGAGCAGCAGGCGAAGGATCTGATCACCTACATCGGGGAAAGTGCGTCAAGAGGAGAGAGCGTCTGGGAGACCAATATTTTCGGAAAATCTATAGAACAGCTGGTGCAGGACGGCATCCGCAGCAAGCTGGCCTCCATCAGCGAGGAAAGCCAGGCAAAGCTCCAGGACACCATGCAGAAAATCGTAAACGACAGCAAAGGCGGGCTGGTGTGCATTATTATATGACCAGATTCCGCACAGCCAAAAAGGCAGCGTGCTCTTTCGGG
>CAVJRB010000425.1:889-2626 GCA_963651655.1 bacterium
GCTGCCTTTTTGTGCGGATTGTTCACATGGAAAAAATGACTACTCCCGTCCATGCTCCTTTTTCCAGCGGGCAAGAAACTCAAGCTGTTCCGGGTCGGAAAGCTGCTGGGAATACGGATCGTTTCCCGCAGCCAGACAGCAGAAAAGTATCAAAACCTGTAATGCAAAAAACAAAATGATAAGTAATATCATACAATCCCTCCTTTTTGCCCCCTGAGAGTAGTATTTGCAAATAATATCAATTTATACATTTTATGTCAGGAAAAAGAAAGATTGTATTTTATTTTTAAATAATGGGAATTAAGCCTGCTTCTTAGCGAGGAAGGACGTAAATGTCATATGACGATCCATCCATTCCCCTATAATGCCAACACCTTTTCCCATGGTGAAAGCGGCAACAACAGTACCAATTCCAAGTCCCTTAATATGTCCAAGACCGATTCCGGTAAGAAGGGCAGTGACAGCCAGACAGATGACGTCAAAGCTGATCTTGATCTTCGGGTAGGTGATGGAAGTGATCTGGGACAGCTCTCTTGGAAAAAGATCTGTGGGCACGATTGGCATCTGGCAGCGGTTGGAAAGCGCGATTCCGATGCAGATCAGTATGTAGCTTGCCACAAAGTAAAGCACGCGCCAGCCAATGGCGGTAGGCAGAACATTGATCCACATTTCGTGCACATCCAGCAGCTCGCCGAACACGAATCCGACCACGAAGCTGAACAGGTACTGGGGAACAAATTTTTTGCGCAGGATCATCAGTGTCAGCACCAGAAGTCCCTGGAAAATATAGGTCCAGGTGCCAAGTGTGACTGCCGGAAATACGCAGGAAAATGCGTAGGGAACACTGGAGATCGCGGAGATTCCAGTTCCGGAATACAGCATCAGCACAACGCCGAAGCTGTTGATCGCAACTGCAAGTAAGAGTGCAAGCTCGCCCCGAAAAACAGGGAGAGATTTTGATGTAGTTTGGGTATTCAAGACAAAAGCCTCCTGTTAAGTTTTTTGGCAGAAAATAAGGGGAGTATGTATGAATAGACATGTCCAATATTTCCTGCAAACGGTAATTATTATACTACGTATACGTGAAAATACAATTGTGTTTTTATTGAAAAACTAATTTTAAGGAAAAAAATGGAAAGAAAAATAAAGATGTTGTCAAAACAACAGAATTTTGGCGTAAGCAGTGGTATAGTTACAGCAGATTATGAAAAACTAATGTATCAGGAAATTCATTTCCGCTGCATCAGCTATAACAGGAGGTTTATACTATGGATAAAATGAAAAACATAAGCAAAGCAGAAGTTCTGGTATTAAAAGACCAGGTAGCCTACCAGGAGGGCCAGGTAGTAAGCCGTACCCTTGCGCAGAACAGCGCAGTCAGCGTCACCTTATTCTCCTTTGACAAAGGCGAGGAGATCAGCACCCACGAGTCCGGCGGAGACGCATTTGTAACCTGCTTAGACGGCGTTGGCCAGATCACCATCGACGGCGTAGAGTACGAGCTTCACGAAGGGGATTCCATCGTCATGCCCGCCAAACATCCCCACGCCGTAATGGGAAAAGAAAGATTTAAAATGCTGCTGGTAGTTATTTTCTAATAGGACTGGAATCAGCCAAGGCGGCTTCTGCGCCGGTATTCCAACGGGGCAGTGCCGTAGTATTTGCGGAAAACGGCGGCAAATTTACTCTGGCTGCTGTAGCCGGTCTGCAGGGCGATAGTGGATACCGGGATAGCAG
>CAVJRB010000426.1:0-5471 GCA_963651655.1 bacterium
ACATCTGCTACGCAGTTGATCAGTTTGATGATCTTTTTCGCACGCTCATATGCTGCGGAAGCTTTTGCACCAAAGATGAAGGTTCTTGGATAGAAATCCATCTCCGGATGTAATTTGATCTGGTTGTACAGATAGATTACATGAAGAATGTTGAGAAGCTGTCTCTTATACTCATGAAGTCTCTTAACCTGTACATCGAAAATGGAGTGAGGATCAACTTCAACACCATTGTGCTCCAGAATGTATTTCGCAAGACGCTGCTTGTTCTGGAATTTGATGTTCATGAATTCCTGAAGGGCTTTCTCATCATCTGCATATACTTTCAGCTTGCCAATCTGGGAAAGATCTGTAACCCAGTCTGGTCCGATGTGGTCTGTAACCCATGCAGCAAGAGCCTGGTTTCCGTGAAGGAGGAAACGTCTCTGTGTGATACCGTTAGTCTTGTTGTTGAATTTCTCTGGCATCATCTCATAGAAGTCTTTTAACTCCTGATTCTTCAGAATCTCTGTATGAAGTCTTGCAACACCGTTTACAGAGTAGCCTGCAACGATTGCAAGGTGAGCCATCTTAACCTGTCCGTCATAGATGATTGCCATCTTTTTGATCTTCTCGTAGTTTCCAGGATATTTGTTCTGGATCTCGATGATGAAACGACGGTTGATCTCCTCGATGATCTGGTATACACGCGGAAGCAGTCTGGAGAACAGCTCGATCGGCCATTTCTCAAGAGCCTCGGACATGATAGTATGGTTGGTGTAAGCCACACACTTGGTAGTAACTGCCCATGCATCATCCCAGCCAAGACCTTCCTGATCCATGAGGATTCTCATAAGCTCTGCAACAGCCATAGTCGGATGAGTATCGTTCATCTGGAATACGACTTTCTCGTGAAGCTTCTTGATATCATCATGTGTCTTTTTGTATTTCTCGATTGCTGCCTGGATACTTGCAGATACGAAGAAGTACTGCTGTTTCAGACGAAGCTCTTTACCGGACATCTTGTTGTCGTTGGGGTAAAGTACGTTTACGATATCCTTTGCAAGGTTCTCCTGCTCAACGGCTTTCTTGTAATCACCTTTGTCAAAGGAATCGAATCCGAACTGCTCAATCGCAGCTGCATCCCAGATACGAAGTGTATTGACTACATTGTTCTCGTATCCAACGATCGGCATATCATATGGAATGGCCTTTACTGCCTGATATCCCTCATGGATAAATTTATTCTGACCGGTTGCCTGGTCATACTCAACTCTTACATATCCGCCGAAGTGTACTTCTTTTGCATATTCCGGACGGCGAAGCTCGAATGGATAGCCGTTCTCAAGCCATGCATCCGGAACCTCGATCTGGTATCCGTCTCTGATCTCCTGCTTGAACATACCATAACGGTAACGGATTCCGCAGCCATATGCGCAGTATCCAAGTGTTGCAAGAGAATCAAGGAAGCATGCTGCAAGTCTTCCAAGACCGCCGTTTCCAAGTGCCGGATCCGGCTCCTGGTCCTCAAGTGCGTTGATGTCGATTCCAAGCTCCTCAAGAGCTTCTTTGACCTCACCGTATGCACCAAGGTTTAAAAGATTGTTTCCAAGGGCACGGCCCATAAGAAACTCCATGGACATGTAGTACACGATCTTTGGATCCTGTGCCTCGTAAGCGTTCTGAGTATCAAGCCAGTTATCGATGATAACGTCCTTCACTGTGTAGCTTACAGCCTGGAAAAGCTGCTCCTGGGTTGCCTCTTCAAGCTTTCTGCGGTAAAGAAACTTAACGTTGTCTTTTACACTCTTTTTGAAGGTTTCTTTGTCAAACTGTTTGTCAATCATTTTGTCCCTCCTGTTGTATGTTTCATTAACACCCACCCGAAAAATCCGGGCGAATGCAGTGAACTGTAACATGGTTTATCTGATATACCGGACAAAAGTTTCTGAGATTCCAGAACCTTCCGCCGTAATATCTTCGCAGTATAAATCAAAAATGTCTCAAAACATCGAAATAAAAGTGAATTTACTGTTAAATCAAAGCTTAGTTACGCCAAGTGTAACATGCTCTTTGTTGATGTTCCACTCTTTTACATAACCATCTGTCTCGCCGTAAACAACTTCCTCAGCCAGAACCTCAGACTTAATCTCTGCCTCGTTGGCCTTCATGGTCTCGACGATCTTGTCGTTATCTTTTACAGAAACGCGGATCTTGTCCATAACCTCGAAGCCAGCCTCTTTACGCATGGTCTGTACCTTGCTGATAATCTCGCGGACAAAGCCCTCTTCGATAAGCTCAGGTGTCAGGTTGGTATCCAGAACAACAGCGGTCTCACCTTCTGTCTCTGTTACATAACCCTCTGTCTGCGCAGTCTCGATAAGCAGGTCTTCCTCAGTCAGTTCTACCTTGTTTCCGTCGATATCCAGTACAAGGACGCCGTTTGTCTTCAGCTCATTCATAGCCTGGCTTCCGTTGATCTCTGCAAGTGCAGTACGAATTCCGCCAAGAAGCTTGCCATATTTCGGTCCAACTGTACGAAGCTGCGGTTTGAAGCTGTAGGAAATGAAGGATTCCACATCATCTGCAAATTTCACTTCTTTTACATTCAGCTCATCTGCGATAATGTCTGTGAAATACTCATCCATTTTCTTAGGAGCTTTTACATACATGGTTCCGATCGGCTGACGGTTCTTGATGTTTGCTGTGTTACGGCATGCACGTCCAAGAACAACAACCTCCAGAACTTCTTCCATGCTGTCTTCCAGATCTTTGTTGATCCACTCTTCTTTGACTTCCGGGAAGTCACAGAGATGGATACTCTCAGGAGCATTTTTGTCCAGAGATCTTACAAGGTTCTGGTAAATATCCTCTGTCATGAACGGGATCATCGGAGCTGCAGCCTTGGCAACGGTTACCAGCGCTGTGTAAAGAGTCATATAAGCATTGATCTTATCCTGCTCCATTCCCTTTGCCCAGAAACGCTCACGGCAGCGTCTTACATACCAGTTACTCATCTCATCAACAAAGCCCTGAAGTGCTCTTGCTGTCTCCGGGATCTTGTAATCATTCAGATCCTCGTCAACTGTCTTCACAAGTGTATTCAGCTTGCTGAGAAGCCATTTGTCCATAACCGGAAGCTTGTCATAATCAAGTGTATATTTTGTAGCATCGAAGTTATCGATGTTTGCATAAAGTACAAAGAATGCATAGGTATTCCACAGAGTACCCATGAATTTACGCTGACCTTCCTGAACAGCTTTGCCATGGAAACGGTTCGGCAGCCATGGAGCACTGTTGATGTAGAAGTACCAGCGGATCGCATCTGCTCCGTAGGTCTCAAGTGCGTCAAACGGATCAACTGCGTTTCCTTTGGATTTACTCATCTTCTGGCCGTTCTCATCCTGTACGTGTCCAAGAACGATAACGTTCTTATATGGAGCCTGGTTAAACAGAAGAGTGGACTCAGCAAGAAGGGAATAGAACCATCCTCTTGTCTGGTCAACAGCCTCGGAAATAAAGTTTGCAGGGAACTGCTGTTTGAACAGTTCCTGATTCTCAAATGGATAATGATGCTGCGCGAATGGCATTGCTCCAGAGTCAAACCAGCAGTCGATAACCTCTGGTACACGGTGCATAGTGCCGCCGCACTTCGGGCATTTCATGGTAAGCTCATCAATGTATGGACGGTGAAGCTCTACGGTCTTGGCACGCTCGTCACCTGTTTTCTCATAGAGATCCTGACGGCTTCCAACAGATTCCATGTGACCGCAGCTGCACTCCCAGATGTTCAGAGGAGTTCCCCAGTAACGGTTACGGCTGATGCCCCAGTCCTGAACGTTCTCAAGCCAGTCACCGAAACGTCCCTTACCGATGCTCTCCGGAATCCAGTTGATGGTATTGTTGTTGCGGATCAGGTCTTCCTTAACAGCAGTCATCTTGATGAACCAGGATTCTCTTGCATAGTAGATCAGTGGAGTATCGCAGCGCCAGCAGTGCGGATAGTCATGCTCGAATTTCGGAGCGTCGAACAGCTTGCCTTCTTTGTCAAGATCGGTAAGAACCATCGGGTCTGCTTTCTTAACAAATACGCCGGCGTATGGTGTCTCAGCTGTCAGGTTACCTTTTCCATCTACGAACTGTACGAATGGAAGGTCATAAATACGGCCCACACGGCTGTCGTCTTCACCGAATGCAGGAGCAATATGAACGATACCGGTACCATCGCTCATGGTAACGTAGTTATCGCATACAACGTAGTGTGCTTTTTTGCCCTTGGATGCTACATAATCGCCTGTGCATTTGAAAAGAGGCTCATACTCTTTGTATTCCAGATCCTTACCTTTGTAAGTCTCAAGAACTTCGTATGCAGGCTCCTCATCCTTTGCAAGCTTGCCAAGTACTTTGTCCAGAAGGGCTTCTGCCATATAATAGGTGTAGCCGTCTGCAGCTTTTACTTTGCAGTAGGTCTCATCCGGGTTTACGCAAAGTGCAACGTTGGATGGCAGTGTCCACGGTGTGGTGGTCCATGCCAGGAAATATGCATCCTCGCCAATAACCTTGAAACGTGCGATTGCAGAGCGCTCTTTTACTAATTTATATCCCTGGGAAACCTCCTGGGATGAAAGCGGGGTTCCGCAGCGCGGACAATATGGAACGATCTTGAAGCCTTTGTATAAGAGGCCTTTGTCCCAAATTTCTTTCAGTGCCCACCACTCGGACTCAATATAATTATCCTCGTAAGTTACATATGGATGCTCCATATCAGCCCAGAAACCAACTGTTGAGGAGAAATCCTCCCACATTCCTTTGTATTTCCAGACGCTTTCCTTACACTGCTGGATAAATGGCTCCATACCGTATTCCTCGATCTGTTCCTTGCCGTCCAGACCAAGCTTCTTCTCTACCTCAAGCTCTACCGGAAGACCGTGGGTATCCCATCCAGCCTTACGTGGAACCATGTAGCCTTTCATTGCACGGTATCTGGGGATCATATCCTTGATAACTCGTGTAAGTACATGACCGATATGTGGTTTGCCGTTTGCAGTCGGCGGTCCGTCATAGAAGGTGTAGGTCGGGCCTTCTTTACGGTTTTCCATACTTTTCTCAAAGATATGGTTTTCTTTCCAGAATTCTTCTACTTTTTTCTCGCGATCTACGAAATTCAGATTCGTGTCTACTTTCTGGTACAAAGTTTTTTCCTCCTTTTTTTAATAAAAAGTCGATATAATAAGAAAAAGCCCTCATCCTGCAAAAGGACGAAGGCTGTCAGCACTCGTTATACCACCTGTTACAATGTACGGGCTCATGGCCGATACATGCTCCCGGTAACGGGGGAACGCCGTTATTCCCTACTGTGATTTCAGAAATAAAACTCCGGAGTGATGTTCGGCTGAATTTACTTGCGGCGGGCTCGCACCGTCCCCGTCTCGCTTGGCCTTTCAAAACAGCTTACTGTCTCCATCGCAGTCTTTGCCTATTGTTTTTTCCTGTCC
>CAVJRB010000426.1:5577-8619 GCA_963651655.1 bacterium
TCCATTATAATGGTGAAAAATTCTATATGTCAAGTATTTAAGGCAAATTTGTCCTGAAAAAGGGGGATTTTATGGGAAAAGAAGGGGCTGGCATTTAAATTTCACAGTCTTTTAATAGTTTTGCAGGGGGAAAGGTGGTATAAT
This sequence comes from bacterium, assembly GCA_963651655.1. Taxonomy (GTDB): domain Bacteria; phylum Bacillota; class Clostridia; order Lachnospirales; family Lachnospiraceae; genus Blautia_A. Next base: position 5,722 of record CAVJRB010000426.1, read on the forward strand.
ATGATAACGTATGTGACACGATTGCTTTAGAGAAATAGAAAGGATTTTTATGAGTAAAAAAATATTTCATATGAAAATAAAGCGGATTTTCTGCGGCGCTCTGGCTGTAGGAATGCTTCTTGGACAGGCCAGTTCGGTTCTGGCGGAAGCAGTTTCTTCTCCTACACCTACCCCCAATCCCCATACCGAGTATTATGCACAGGCTGCGGATACAGATTCTATTGAGGGATGGCCAACCGGACCCCAGATTGAAGCACAGTCAGCGGTTCTTATGGATCTGAATTCAGAAGCGATCCTGTATTCCAAGAATGCAGACACCCAGCTTTACCCGGCAAGTATCACCAAGCTTCTCACCTGTCTTCTTGGATGCGAGAATCTGGATACAAGCGCACAGATTACTTTATCCCAGCAGGCTGCTTATGGAATTGAGGCGGGAAGCTCTACCATTTATGGCGATGCAGGAGAGGTTTTCACCGTGGAGCAGGCTCTTATGGGACTGATGCTGGAATCTGCCAATGAGATGGCGCTGGCCATTGGAGAAGAGGTTTCCGGTTCTGTGAAGAAATTTGTGGAACTGATGAATACCAGAGCCAAGCAGCTGGGATGTACCAATACACATTTTAATAACCCAAACGGACTTCCGGATGAGACCCATGTGACCACTGCCAATGATATGGCGAAGATTGCCAAGGCAGCCTGGCAGAATACCACCTGCAGGAAGTTTTTCACCACAGATCTGTATGAGATTCCGCCGACTAATGTTTTCACAGAGACACGTTATCTGCTGAATCATCACAAGATGATGGCGGGCAGAGACTATGCTTACGACGGTGTCCTGGGCGGAAAGACCGGATATACAGAAGCTGCCGGCTCTACTCTCGTCACTTATGCCAAACGCGGTGATCTGACCCTGGTCGCAGTCGTCATGAATTCCGTAAATGGTGCATGGAGTGATACGAAGAGCCTTCTGGATTACGGATTTGACAATTTTGAGCGCCAGAGGGTTAAGGTAAACCGAAATCCTGTTCCCAAGAAGAATCTTCCATGTGAACAATATCTGCTGAATAATTGCGGAAATACTTACCCGTTCTATTATATAAAGAATATTTATGTGACAGTTCCAACAGGAACAGATGTCAGCGTACTTACCCGGAAGCAGAGAGTTCTTTCCAATGCAGTGGGGCCGCTTCGATTGAAGAGTAAGTATTATTTTAATGGACAGATGGTTGGATGGGGAATGCAGTATGAGAGGTCGATTCTGGCGAATCTGCTGACGGTTCCGGGGGCGTGATGGTCACGCCCCTTTTTTAATATTCTGATATTTATTGTTTTGGGAGTTCCTCTGCTTTCTTGCTTCGCTTCTTCGCCCGGTGGGCCTCCCTTTTCTGGCGGACTTCTTCGGCTTCCTCATCTGACACATTGGTCAATGTTTTGATGGCGTAATACATGTTACTCTCGGTTTTGCGAAGCCTGATCTTTCCCATGACGAAGCCATGCTCCTGGCAGAGGGAAATGCTGTAATAGACCTTGGAATTATTCATAAACCAGCGGATCTTGCGCTTGGCGGGATTGTGGCACAGCGGGCATTTGGTGCTGGTCACTTCACGGTCCTTCATGGCTTTTTCCCTGGAATAAAATTCCCGTGATACAAACTTATCATAGGTAGGATAGGATACGTGGATCTCTTCTCTCTTGCTCTTGGGGTTCTGGTATACATCCAGGGATGAGTTGGGAAAAATATATTCATCTTCTATTTTCTGCAAAACGCACGCGGTGTAGTAAGCATCTCCAAGTGCGCGGTGAAACTCCATTTTCTTGGCAATACCCATCTTGTCTGCGGCAAATTCCAGGGCGCGGCGCTCGTGATTTTCCTCGTAGCGGATGGCAAATAATTTCTGCACGTCATAGTAGGTTACGGGGCCCGGAATCATGAAAAGCTTGCCGTAATACTTCATATTCCGCTGCAGTTCCATCACATCCTGATTTCCCCAGGTAAAAAATATATATTCCTCACCGCACCATTCCAGAAATTCTGTCACAGCCTGCGGAAAGGGCGTTCCATTCTGCAGATCCTTATAATTCATGTGGATCACTTCGTGGATGCTGTCATGAATCCAGTTGTACACCTGGGGCTTGATCAGGCGCTGAAAGCTGTCCACAATTTCTTTCTTTTCATTCAGTTTTACCGCGCCGATTTCTATGATCTCGAAAGGCAGACGGCTGTTTGACCACCTTTTCCCTCCCGGACTCTGATTCCACTCCAGGTCAAATACAATGTAGTTCATGATAAAGTTCCTTCTGTTTCCTGCTGTAAATTCCAGACAAGTATAACAGACTGCGGAAATGATGTAAAGAGAATCCCACAACAGCTGTGGATGTCCTTACACATGAAAAAACCTGTCGGCGGGTACCGACAGGCGATGGGGGTATGAAACAATCTATGTGAATTAGGAATTTTTTTAAATTACAGGAATCTATATGAAAGAAGCTGTTATCAAATGGTTCAGGACTGCCGTGTGCAACAAATGCTGATTCGCGGTCATAGGAAATTCTTTACGCCAGCCGCCGCTTCTGGTTCACGGAGGACGCATCGTCTGTAATCTATTTAATCGGCAGGGAACGGGACATCCCGTTCCTTGCCCGTTATCGTCTTACTTTCAGGCGGTTTTCCGCCCTTTTTTAGCCTTCAATAGAAATAAATTTCTTCTCTTCCGGCTCTTTCTTCTTGGCTTCCTTCGGGAAAGTAACGGTCAGGACGCCGTTGTCATATTTCGCATGAATGTCCTCATGCTCCAGATCCTTGCCTACATAGAAGCTTCTGGAACACTGTCCGGTGTAACGCTTTCTATGAACATATTTACCATTATTATCTTTCTCATCTTTATTCTCGGTTCTGGA
>CAVJRB010000426.1:8762-10820 GCA_963651655.1 bacterium
GTGTAACGCTCTCTATGAACATATTTACCATTATTATCTTTCTCATCTTTATTCTCGGTTCTGGACGCCTGAACGGTAAGGTAACCTTCCTTCAGCTGAATCTTCACATCCTCTTTGCGGAATCCCGGAAGATCCATGCTCAGCTCATAATTGCCATCTACATCCTTAATATCGGTCTTCATCAGCTCCGCATTTCTGTAACCTGCGTTGCTCTGACGCTCTGTCGGAAATCTCATCCAATCATCAAATAAATTCTCTCCAAAAATACTAGGCATTAACATAACTGATTCCTCCTTATATTGTGAACACTCTTGTGTTGAATTATCATTTTCATCAAAGGAACTGGAACTTTTCTTTTTCCTCTTCCTTTGTTCTGTACGTAATATAACATGTATTGTTAGCGCTGTCAAGAGGTGAGTGCTAATTTTTTGTGAAGAATTTGTGAAGCCTTGATTTTACGGGCTTCACAGAGGTTTTTCACTTGCTTTCGCACTCGATTTTCTTGATTTGACCACATTTTTACGACAAATTTGAGGAAAAATATATTCTCCTGATTTTCTTACCACATTTTACGACAACGACTTATGATTTATATCACAGCAGGTACGGTTTCTGGCAGGTTCATTTTAGACATCTCGTTCTCCACATGAGACATTTCAGCAATGTGATTGTAGATATTCATGGTAATCTGTGCATCCGAATGTCCCATGACATACTGCATAACCTTTGGATTGATATTGTTCTCACCCAGTCTGGTACATCCTGTATGTCGGAGAATATGAGAGGAAATATGAGGCATCAGCTCTGGGTCTCTATTCTCTTTTTCTGCCAGTGCAATTTCTTTCTTATTATAGGCATTAACAATGTTTTTGAGAAAACTGTTCACTCCTGCTGGCATGATCGGACGTCCATGCTTTGTATTGAAGATAAAGCCACTGCGTCCACCAATCTCTACCTTACTCTGTAATCCAAGCATCAAGTTCAGCTCTTTCTGCTTACGGAACGCATCATATACCATCTGTGTCATAGGAATATCTCTGATACCTGCATCCGTTTTGGTTTCTGAATCATGGAAGCAATATCCCTCATCACCTTCATAATATACAAGCTGTCCACCTACATGGATTTCCCTGTTCTTCATATCCACATCTGACCAGGTTAAACCGATTGTCTCGCTCACTCGCAAGCACGCTCCAAACATGACCTGCATCATTGGAAGATGAGGCTTGTACACTTTGCTTTGCTCTACGAACTTCAGCAATTTTTCCTGCTGTGCCAGCGTCAGGGCTTCTTTCTCCTTTGCAGGAGCCCCATAATCTCCAAGTGTCCCTGTTACCGGATTCTTACGGATAATTCCATCTTCCACTGCCATCTCAAAACTGGGATTCAGCAGACCATAAAATCCTTTGATCGTGCTGTGTGCCAGTCCCTCATCTGACAGTTTGGAAAAGAACATCCTTACATGGGATGTCTTAAAATCCACGACACGAATGTTTCCCAGTGTATCTTTTATTCGATAATTCCACTTTCTCCAGTAATCCTTTTTCGTTTTTTCCCGGATATTCTTCGTTGCCATGTATCGTTCAAACAGAGTATTTACTGTCAGCTTCTTAACAGATGCGTCTGTGATAAGCTGATCGTCCATATCCTTATTGATCTTCTTTTCCATCTCTCGCAAGCTTGCCAGGTCCGGTGCATAAACAGAATTACGTTTTCCGGTAATCTCATCCTTGTAGCGGTACTCATAACGTCCATCTGGACGCTGGTATTCACCTGTCTTTAAGTTTCTGCCTTTATTATCTTTTCTTGCCATATCAATCATTCCTTTCACTTCATTTTTGTTATTCGGAATGATTTTTGTCCTGTCGTATCAGTCATTTTCTGTCTGATATCTGCTCACAGATTAACATAATATTTTAAGATTTCCAAGGGTAAATTCCTGCAAAATGCTAATTTTTTATTTGCTGTTTTTACAGGAATATTTGTAAGCGATGAATAACCTTCCGTTCACGACCACCAGGGAACCTCAAATGTTCAGGTTCCCACGATTTTCCGGTC
>CAVJRB010000427.1:0-2523 GCA_963651655.1 bacterium
ATCTGGTACGGAATCGGGCTGACTGTGGGCAGCTTTACCGGATGGACAGTGGCATACGCAAGGCTGCGTTGGATGGAGAAAAATCTGGATGTTCATATTTTCTGCAACGGACATTTGCTGAAACGGCAGAAAGGAGAATGTCCGTCGCCGAAAGTATTTGACAGATATGAAAGCTAAAGGAGGGAATAGATGTGGATACTGGCAGTTTATTAAAGGCGTTTATCATTATTCTGGGGGCTTTCCTTCTTGTGAAGGCAGTGATTTCCCTGGCGAAAAGGAAAATGACAGAGCCCTTTTGCCTGGTGTGGGCCCTTTTGGCCTGTCTGATGATCACGGCAGGAATTCTGCTGCAGCCCTACCAGCTGGACCGCTATGTGAGCAAACGGATTCTGGTTCTGATTTTGCTTATGGTACTGAGCGTTGTGTGGGGACTGTGGTTTATCAGTACACAGGTGTCCATTCTTATGCGTAAGAATCAGGAGCTTGCCATGCAGATTTCTCTTTTGAACCAGGATAGTGAAAGAATGATGAAGGAACTAAAAAAGATGAGAGAAGCATTGAAAAAAGAATCCTTAAGGGGTGATGAACAGTAATATGAAAAAGGTATTGTTTGTGATCAATACACTGGGCGGTGCCGGGGCAGAGAAAGCTCTTTTGGAGCTTCTGAAAAAATTTACGCCGGATCAGTATGAGGTTTCCCTGTATGTTCTCATGGATCAGGGGGAATTGATTCACCAGATTCCGAAGCATGTGAGGATTCTGAACCGAAGCTACCGGGATGCTTCTGTTTTGTCCAGAGAGGGGAAAAAGATTCTGAACAGAAACATACTGAAGCGGCTTTTTATCAGAGGAGCTGTGTTTCGGAATCTGCCTTACCTCATAAAAGCGGCCGGTGCAATGCGGAAAAAGGAAAAGCTGTATCCGGACAAGCTTTTGTGGCGTGTGATGTCAGACAGCGGACAGAGTCTGGAAGAACACTATCACATGGCAATTGCTTATCTGGAAGGAGGTTCTACATATTTTGTCCATGACCATGTGCAGGCAGATAAGAAATGTACATTTCTGCATGTGGATTATGGTTATGCAGGCTATACCCGTCAGCCGGATAAAGAGTGCTATCCGGATTTTGACCGGATCTTTACCGTATCCAAAGAAGTAAAGGACAGTTTTCTTAAGGCTTATCCGGAATGCGGGGACAAAACAAAGGTATTCCATAATTTGATCGACCAGGAGGAAATAAAAAGAAAAGCTCTTCTTCCCGGCGGTTTTGAGGACTCTTATGAGGGGAAAAGGATTCTCACTGTTGGCAGGCTGACAGCACAGAAGGCATACGAGGTCTCCATTGATGCCATGAAGCTTCTGAAGGATCAGGGCGTGAAGGCCAGATGGTATGTGCTCGGAGAAGGGGAACTTCGGGAAAAACTGCAGGATCAGATCCACAGGCTTGGACTGGATCAGGATTTTATCCTTCTTGGAGCGAAAGAGAATCCCTATCCTTATTATGTGCAGTGTGATCTCTATGTCCATGCCACCAAGTTTGAGGGAAAAAGTATTGCCATTCAGGAGGCGCAGACTCTTGGCTGTGCAATTCTTGTATCAGACTGTAGCGGAAATCGGGAACAGGTTGTGGACGGTGTTGACGGAATGATGTGCAGCCTGGCGCCGGAAGCAGTAAGCAGACAGGTAAGACTGCTTCTGGAGGATGATGGGAAACGCAAGGCTCTTGGAAAAAAGGCTTCTGTGAAGCTGATTCTGGATCAGACAGATGTGATGAAATTTTTCGAATTTTGATGAAAGAAGTGAATGTAGATGGAAAGTAAGAAAGAATTGCTGATTATAATTCCTGCTTATAATGAAGAACAGACAATCGTAAACTTACTGCAGCAGCTTGAGCAGCCGGAAATTGCATCTATTGCAGATGTGCTGGTTATGAATGATGCCTCTTCGGATTCTACAAACTGGGTTACAAAGGCGAGAAATCATGCGGTTGTCACACATGTGTTTAACCTTGGCTACGGAAGCGGACTACAGTTAGGATATAAGTATGCAGTTCGCAAAAGATACCATTATGTGATACAGATGGATGCAGACGGACAGCATGATGTCTGCAACATTCCGGTGATGTATAAAGCATTGAAAACGCCCGATGCGGACGGCAATCTGCCGGATATCGTTCTTGGTTCCCGTTTTATGGAGGGGAGTACAGAATTTCCTGTTTCTATGGCGAAGAAGATCGCCTATGTGTGGTTTCGCATGCTGCTGAGAATGGGAACCGGAAGGGATTTTACGGATCCAACTACAGGACTGCAGGCGTTAAGCTGGAGAACCTTTCTTTTTTACTCCCGATATAATCATTTTGATGATAAGTATCCGGATGCAAATATGCTGATGCAGATGCAGCTTCTGGGCTTTCGCATCAAAGAGGTTCCGGCAGTGATGCATTTGCGGGAAACCGGTGTAAGTATGCACTCCGGGCTGAAGCCGGTAATCTATATGTTTCGAATGACATTCTCCATGTTTGCG
>CAVJRB010000428.1:0-9990 GCA_963651655.1 bacterium
GCATAGGTTCTGGCATATTTACATGATTGCTTTCTGAATCGGACTGATTCGGATTGGTGGTAGGTTCTTCTTTGCTTACTGATGTGGGCGGCTCTGAATGTTTCGCGGCAATTTCTTCGCCGGTAAGTACAGGCTGCTCTGTTTTGAAGGTAGTTTCACCATGCCGGGTAGTTTCACCATGCCGGGTAGTTTCTGTTTCTTCTGAAAATTCTACATTCTGCACTTCATTATTAGGTGTGACCTGGCCCAAAGATTCTGCATTTTCTTTTTCCATCTCAGACTCAGGCACGTTTTCGGCATCACTGTTATTTTCCTTTTCGTTTTGAGGCGATTCTGGTTGAGCGGTTTCCTGTTTCGTCTCTTCCTGTTTATCCTCTTCTAGTCTCTTTGTTTCTTCTCCAATTTTCATTTCCTTGAAATTTTCCGGGCGGATTGCCTGGTCATCCCATTCTGTGCCGAAAAAGCCGCCGGATTTTGTAAGGATCACCATGCCGCCCATTTTGCCAAGGGCCGTTCCGGAATCTCCCATATTTAATGCATCCGTTTCAATCAGACAATCAACCCGGTCCGTCTGCGTCATGCAGCTTCCGATGAAAATTCCATTCATCAGACCTTCCTTTCTCAGGAAGCAAAATACCCTGGCCTCTTCCTCTGCTGCCAGCCCTTCTACATGAAGATGAATTTCAATGGTACATATGGAATTTCGAACTTCAACCTTTATAAAACCGCAGTTGTTTTCCTTTTTTCCTTTGCGGTACTCATATACATATGCGATAAAACGGCGATATCCAGCCAAATGACGACCTCCCTGTCCTTTTTATAAGCATTTTCATTTCATTCATTAATGTATATGAGCCTGCAATTTATTCATTCATAAAATTTTTTAAATTGGTGAATTGCAAAAGCAAATTCCACTTTGAAAAGGTAAATTCTACTTTGAAGAAATAAATTCCATACGAAACAGAAAAATATAAATTTTATATATGAAATCCCTAAAATCAGAGTTAAAATAAAGGCAAAAGCTGTGGTTTTAGGGATTTTTGCGCATGCCGAGCGGAAGTCGAATTTACGCGTATTTTTTTGGAATGGGTAAATTCCACCTCTGGGGATGTTCTGCGATGATGGCTGAACAAATGTTCCTGCCCGGCTTTTTTAGATTTTGTTTATTTTAATAATGCAGGGCTGAGGATGATTTCATCTGCAGGGATTTTTTGCAGATGAAATGCGTCTAAAATATTTCTGCCGTATTGGAATTCAAAAACTTCATACGGGCTTTTGTTGCCGAGTTTCTTTCTGGAATAAGAATTAATGTGGCTCATCATGAGGTCGATCTGTTCCTGTGTATAGAGCCCGAAATCCGTTCCTTTTGAGATGACCCTGCGTATCAGCTCATGGTTGTTTTCACAGCTCCCTTTCTGGTAAGGGGCACTGGCATTGCAGTAGAACATTTTCGTCCGCTGATTTCCCTGGGCATCCAGTTCAATTGCAGAAGGATTAGAAAATTCACTGCCGTTGTCTGCTAAAAGGACTGGAAAAAGTTTCATGAAAATATCTGTCCGCAATTCAAGATAAAGACGGTTGAAAATATCAATGACGGACTGGGAATCATTATACTGGCGGAGGAATGCAAGCTGCAGTTCCTGTTCCACGAAATGTATGGTAAGAAGGACTGCGCCGCCTTTTACACCTTCCACGGAATCAAGCTGGCGGACCGGGAGGTCAGGGTGATCCGTCACATATTTCTGAAAGCAGGAGAAGTCACGCCCAATACGGCAGGATTTATCAATTTTGAGTTTCCTGGAAACATTTTTCCGTGGACGCATGCGTATGGTACGCGGCATGTCGATATTCCTGGCAGAAAAAAGATTGTTATTTATATAGGTATACAAGGTCCTTTCAGATTTCATGAGTTCGTCAGCATGGTGAACCGCGATATGATGCAGGGACTGGCCTTTTTTGAGAAGAGGGGAAACCAGATCATCGAGCTGTCGCAGTTCTGTTTCGGAAAGAGCGAAACCAGAACGGGATTCCCTTCTGAGCTGTTCGTATTCTTTCTGTGCAAAAGAAGCTTTGTAGAGCCGTTTTTCCAGGGTGCATCTGGAGCGCTGCTGGCAGCCGTTGCAGACATATGGAGGGTTTGAAAGCTTTGGGCAGATATATTTTTCATAAGAGGTACAGGAGGAAGTGCATTTTCCACATGTCCAGCAGGGTCTGTTGCTAAGGTAGGTACAGTGCCGACAGATTTCACGGGCAGAACACTGATGGAGAAAAGACAGACGGCAGTCATTAAAAGCCCGCCCATAAGTGCCGACCCTGTCGAAGCAGATATGAGCTTTTATTTCTTTAGAAATGGTAGTACAGTCTTTTCCCAGATGTCTTGCGATGGATTTGAAACTGTTGTGTTCGTTAAGCAGGGTTTCAATGAGGATTCTGGATTCGAGATTCAAATGCTTTTGTTTATTCATAAAGGACTCCTTACTGCCGGTAGGAAGAGCCATGTTTGTATAAAGAATTATAAAGGAAAAATAGGAAGAATTAAATTCCACCTTTGAATGAAAGGCTTTTTGCAGGATTAAATTCCACTCTTCTGTGGAATTTAACTTTGCAAATGAGATACTAGTATAAGGTATGCGACAAGTTTTTACAATTATTGACTTTCTGCTTAAAGTGCGGTATCATTTTACCAGTATTCCCATAGGGGAGTTTGTTATTGCATGGTGCAATGACAAAGTTTAGCACACGACGGAGGTTTTTAATCATGTCAAATTTTTCAGATATGGACAATGTTTTTATTATGGATCATCCGCTGATCCAGCATAAGATTTCCATTCTCCGCAACAAAGAGACGGGAACAAATGAATTCCGTAAGCTTATTGAAGAGATTGCAGTTCTTATGGGTTTTGAGGCACTTCGTGATCTTCCGCTTGAGGATGTAGAGGTTGAGACTCCTATTGAGACTTGCAAGACTCCTATGATTTCCGGTAAGAAGCTGGCTGTTGTTCCTGTTCTTCGTGCAGGTCTTGGTATGGTGAACGGTATTACTACTTTGGTTCCTTCTGCCAAGATCGGTCATATTGGCCTTTACCGTGATCCTGTGACTCATGAGCCTCATGAGTATTACTGCAAGCTTCCGGATCCTATCGATCAGCGTCTGATCGTTATGGTTGACCCGATGCTGGCTACTGGCGGTTCTGCTATTGCAGCTGTGAATTTCATTAAGGAACATGGCGGCAAGAGCATTAAGTGTATGTTTGTGATTGCGGCTCCTGAGGGATTGAAGAGACTTCATGAGGTTCATCCGGATGTGCAGATTTATGTTGGTCATCTGGACAGAGAGCTGAATGAGAGAGCTTATATTTGTCCGGGACTTGGTGACGCGGGAGATAGAATTTTCGGCACCAAATAAGATGTGAGATTGCAAAAGGGCTGGAAAATACGGCAAATAGATTGCCTGTTTTCCAGCTCTTTTTATTTGATATTATTTAAATAGCAATTTCTTTGCGTTTTCCTCCGTTACAGCAATGACTTCCTCCGGGGTGATTCCTTTAATCTCGGCGAGGGCGGCGGCTACGTAGGGGAGGTTGAGGGAGGAGTTGCGTTTGCCGCGGTGGGGTTCGGGGGACATGTAGGGACAGTCGGTTTCCAGGACAATTTGGGAAAGTGGGGCGACAGCGGCTACTTCTTTTAGTTTTTTGGCGTTTTTGAAGGTGAGGACTCCGCCGATTCCAAGATATAAGCCCATTTTCAGGTATTCGGCTGCGATTTCCTTACTGTAGGAAAAGCAGTGGATGATTCCGCCGGACATATCTTTTTTCATGTAGTCACGGACAATGTTCAGGGTGTCCTCGGCGGCATCGCGGCTGTGGATCATGAAGGGGAGTTTTTCTTCTCTTGCAATGTCCATCTGGGCGCGGAACATTTCCTGCTGACGCTGATGTTCGGATTCTTCTTTGTGCCAGTAATAGTCCAGGCCGATTTCTCCGATGGCAACCATTTTCTCCATATGGGAAAGTCTGCGGATCTCGTCCAGGGTGTCCTGGATCATAATTTCCGCATCGTCCGGGTGAACGCCAACGGCTCCGTAAACAAAAGGATAGGCTTCCATCAGCTTCAGGGTTCCGTCAAATCCTCCTGCGGAAGCACACACATTTACAATACAGCCCACTCCCCCATCTTTCATGGAGGAAAGGAGCTGGTCTCTGTCTTCATCAAATGCCTCGTCATCATAATGTGCATGTGTATCAAAAATCATAGTTTACCTCAATTCTGCAGCCTCATAGTTCTGTAACTATATAAAATTTCGTACTGCTCATTTTCACTGTAAAAAACATACTTTAATGAATTTCTAGCGTGCCGACAAATTAATTTTTGAAATAATCCAGATGCAAGATTGCTTGAGAAATCAACTTGTTGGCACACTGGCATTATCTTGCGCAGTTTCCTGCTTCTCCAGTCATAATCTCAATGCCGTGGCCAAGTGCTCCAATAATATATTCCAGACTTTCCTTTACTGCTTTCGGGCTTCCAGGAAGATTGATGATCAGGGTCTGTTTGCGGATTCCGGCTGTGGCACGGCTTAACATGGCGCGGTTTGTAATAGTCATGCTGTAGGCACGGATGGCCTCCGGGATTCCCGGCACTTTTCGTTCCGTTATATCTTCTGTGGCTTCCGGCATCACATCTCTTGGGGAAAAGCCAGTGCCGCCTGTGGTCAGAATCAGTTCGGCCTGGTTCCCATCTGCAATTTCCGCCATTCTTTTGGAAAGCATGGAGCGGTCATCTGGCAGAATATCCATGGACACTACCTGATAACCTTCTCGTTCTACGATTTCCTTAATGGCCGGGCCGCTTAAATCTTCTCTTTTGCCCTGATATCCCATGTCGCTGGAAGTGATAATTGCAACTCGCTTCATGTGTTCATCCTCCTTTCAAATACAAAATCCCCGCTCTTGCCGCCAGTCTTCTCCACCAGATGGATGTCCGTCATCACCATGTGCTTGTCAATTGCCTTGCACATATCGTAAATGGTAAGTAAGGTCACCTGTACGCCTGTAAGCGCCTCCATTTCCACGCCGGTTTTGCCGTCTGTTTTCACAGTGCAGAAGGTGCGGATGATTCCTTTTTCTTTTTCCAGTTCAAAATCCACGGTGCATTTGGTAACGGGAAGTGGATGGCACATTGGCACCAGGTCGGAGGTGTGCTTTACAGACATAATCCCTGCAACTCGGGCAACTCCAAGAACATCCCCTTTGGCTACCGTGCCTTCAGTCAGGCGCTCCATAATTTCTGCACCAACCCGGATAGAACCAGTGGCAACGGCAGTTCTGTGGGTGACTGGTTTATCCGATACATCCACCATAACAGCATTGCCGTTTTCATCAAAATGACTTAATTTATTTTCCATATTCATTTCCTATAATAACAATACTATGATATCAGGGTCAAAAACCGTTCATGCTTGCATTCTTTCATCCAGATAGCATAATACCAGGAGCAAAAATCACCTTCTGCCCCTGGCACTACAGTTCTATATCCTATTACATGATGTTAAAAGAAATTAACAGATCTCAGCTCCTGCTGGCATGTTCTTCTCCGGGCTGACTACGCATACATTTCCGTCTGCATCTTCTGCGCAGAGGATCATGCCCTCGCTTAAGATTCCAGCAAGCTTGGCAGGCTTCAGGTTGGTTACGACCATAACCTTCTTTCCAACCATTTCTTCCGGTGTATAGTAAGCTTTGATTCCGGATACGATCTGGCGTACCTGGCTTCCAATCTTAACCTGGGAGCAAAGAAGCTTCTTGGATTTCTTCACTGCCTCGCAGGCGATAACCTCACCAACCTGGAACTGAAGCTTTGCAAAATCATCAAATGTAATTTCCGGTTTTGCTTCAATATCCACAACCTTCTCTTCTGGCTTCTCTTCCTTCGGCTCTTCTTTCGGAGGATGAAGCTCATTTACTTTCTCCATCACTTCCTTAATGTCCATACGGGCAAAAAGGATCTCCGGCTTGTCTGTTACTTTGTTTCCAGACGGATAGAGACCAAATGTCTTCAGGTCCTCAAGAGTTCTCTCGGAAGCATTCAGCTGGCCAAGGATTCTCTTGGTTGTCTCAGGCATGAAGGACTCAAGAAGAGTAGTTCCCATGCAGATGCCCTCAACCAGATTGTAAAGAACCGTTGCAAGACGATCCTGCTTGGACTCATCCTTTGCAAGTGCCCATGGCATTGTCTCATCGATATATTTATTGCAGCGTTTGAAGATTGTAAATACTTCTGTGATGGCATCTGCCACACGAAGCTTCTCCATCTTGGCATCTACCTTAGCTGGTACGGAAAGGATGAAGTTCTTCAGATCCTCATCTACAGGCTCGGTTACGCCCTTGTTCTCTACCACGCCGCCAAAGTATTTGTTGGACATGGAGATGGTACGGTTTACAAGGTTTCCAAGTGTATTTGCAAGCTCGGAATTCATACGCTCTACCATCAGCTCCCAGGTGATCACACCATCGTTGTCAAATGGCATTTCGTGAAGTACGAAATAACGGACAGCATCAACACCAAAGAAGTCTACCAGCTCATCTGCGTAGATAACGTTTCCTTTGGATTTACTCATTTTGCCATCGCCCTGAAGCAGCCACGGATGACCAAATACCTGCTTCGGAAGAGGCAGATCCAGAGACATCAGGAAGATCGGCCAGTAAATAGTATGGAAACGGATGATATCTTTTCCAATAAGATGAAGGTCTGCCGGCCACATCTTGTTGAACAGATCTTTGTTGTCGCCATCACAGTCATAGCCGATTCCGGTGATATAGTTGGTCAGCGCGTCAAGCCATACATATACAACGTGTTTCGGGTCAAAGTCTACCGGGATTCCCCATTTGAAAGAGGTTCTGGATACACACAGATCCTGAAGTCCCGGGAGAAGGAAGTTGTTCATCATCTCATTCTTACGGGATTCCGGCTGAATGAATTCCGGATGGGTCTTAATGTGCTCAATGAGTCGGTCTGCGTATTTGCTCATTTTGAAGAAGTAAGCCTCTTCTTTTGCAGGCACGCATGGACGTCCGCAGTCCGGACATTTGCCGTCTACAAGCTGGGATTCAGTGAAGAAAGACTCACATGGAGTACAGTACATTCCTTCGTACTCTCCCTTGTAGATATCTCCCTTTGCATACATTTTTTTGAAAATTTTCTGAACCTGTTTCTCGTGGTCCTCATCTGTGGTACGAATGAATTTGTCATAGGATGTGTTCATCAGATCCCAGATACTCTTGATCTGGCCGGATACATTGTCAACGAATTCCTTCGGTGTCACTCCAGCTTCTTCTGCTTTCAGCTCAATTTTCTGGCCGTGCTCGTCAGTTCCGGTCTGGAAAAATACGTCATAGCCCTGCTGTCTTTTGTAACGTGCGATTGCATCTGCCAGGACAGCCTCATAAGTGTTGCCGATGTGTGGCTTGCCGGATGTGTAGGCAATGGCTGTGGTAATATAATATTTTGGTTTGCTCATTGTGTTTCCTCCTTTTGCTATGGGAATGTCTGTTTATGCAGGCATCTTACTCAATAAAATATTTGCATGCGGTCCGGGAGCTCATTAAGAAAGAATCCTGCTACGCAGGATTCTCCGCCTGCGGCGGGTCGCCTCAAGCGACATCTACCTTACCGCCGCAGTGCGATCCTGCCCGGTAGGGCTTTTTATGTAGCAGGGAATTCCAACAGAATTTCCTACTACATAAAAAACGCCTCCTCAACTATGTTGAGAAGACGAGTTATTCCCGTGTTACCACTTCTGTTCATTCCCGCCTCGCGGTACAGATTATTATGAAAGCCAGCCAATCTCCACATATAATTCATGAGGGACATAACTGTCATTTATAACTTTCATAATCAAAACTTCGGGAACCTTACCGGGTACTTCCATACCCTTCCGCTGTAACAGGCGGTCCTGTCGCAGCCTACATCTCTTCGACTGCGCCCCTCCAAAGCCATCTTCCATCTGTTCCATACACACCCCTCTCAGCCTGTGAAAAAACGTCTCTCCTGCGCGCTGATTCTGCCGCGCGCCCTCCGTCCCTTCCGCGGGATTCTCTGTAATGCGGTACACAAATGTACTCTCTTTTTCTATGGGTTTTACTTATAACGAGGACAAATTACCTCGTATTTCATATGTAAGAGCGTATCACATTTTATGGGTTTTGTAAACCCATTTTAAACTATTTTTATTTTATTTTGTATTTTTTAAATATACATTTCTTATTGAATAATATATATGCGTTTGATATAATATATCTGGTGCTACCATCTGCGGTAGGCGGTTAGTCCTCTTCCAGGGGGACTGTGACCCTCTGTATACATAGAAATTCCAGCCCACTTCTGGAAAATCGAGTCAAAGGAGGGGATATAGATGTTATCGATTAGTGACTTAATCGCAGTCATAAGTTTATGCTTGACTGCTTTCGGACTCGGTTATACGATCGGAACTAACACCACAAAAAAATAACCGCCCCAGCCACCAACTGATACGGTTATTTGACAAAATATAAACTAGGCTAACCGCCTATCGGTAGCACCTTCATTTATTACATATATTAACACGAAACAAAATATATGTCAACTTACAAAATCAACTCCACATTTTTCCCAAACACTTCCAGATACAGCTTTTCTCTTTCTACTGTAATCAGGCTGCGCACCTTCTCCTGGAGCTTTTCGCTGTCGAAGAGCTTTACCAGATCCGGGTTGAACATTCTGCCGGAATTGCAGCGCAGGTCAGCCAGCATATCATCGAAATTTTTCCCGGAGCTGTAAGCACGCCCCACAGAATCCGTCGCCGCATCCAGACAATCCGCGCATGTAATGATCTGATAAAGAATGGCGTTATCATTTCCCTTAAACGTGCATTCCCGTGGATATCCGCCCTTCTCATCATACCAAAGATGGTGGTAAAGCGCCGCCTCCGCATAGGGTCTGGTAGATTCCCTTTTGTTCAGAAGCTCCCAGCCCATCATTGGATGAAGCCGGATCAGGTCGAATTCCTCTGAGAAAAGAGACCTTCCAAACAGATTAATGGTATCCAGAAAATACAGCTTTCCTGCATCATGGAACATTCCGCAGTAAAAAAGAAACTCCTTTGTTTCGGAAAAAAATGCATGAATCTGCTCCATTGTCTCGCACCCGTTTGCATACAGCAAAAGCTCCGGTGCCTGCCTGTACAGTTCCTCCAGAATTGCCAGCGAAATTCTGGTCACCATGCGGCAGTGCACATATAAGGTTGGCTGGGTCACCACCAGAATGGTTTCATAAAAATGGCGGAAAGAAACACCCTCTTCCAACTCAATATAAGAATCCATAATATAACTTGTGAAGCGCTGCATGCACTCATACGCGCCTTTGTCCCGGGCATTTCCGATGTAATTAAAGGTCCACCTCTGGGCCCACGCCAGAAAGCCCCTGCAGGCCTTCGTCCATTCCGGCCGAGCCTGGCAAAGCCACATTGTATAGGTAACCGGAAGCAGGTTATTCTCCATGGCCATCCAGTCATAGGATGCCGCATCCGCCCTCTGCAGCCATTTTTCATAGGTATCGATCATCTCTGAAACAGGAATTTCCCCGAGATAACCCTGGATCGTGCGCAAGGTTCCTTCCATGGTATCTACATTCTGGCGAAAATTTTCCGGATTTTGTCGGGCATAGGCAAGCGCATCCTCTGCCACCAGCTTCATCCTCTGCAAAAGCTCCTCCGGTACTTTATTCCAGTACAGATATTCATTTACAAGCGCCAGATAAGTATTTGCGGAAAATTTCTCGAATTCCCAGTCAAATTCCGGAGCAGCTTCCCGAATAGCCGGATTTTCCAGGAGCTTCAGGTAATTTTCATAGCAAGAAATCTAATTTCTTACCATATTCTCATCATAATAAAGACACTCATAGGCAGTTCCCCGGAATAGTTCACATTCCATAACTTTTTCCCTGGAAGCCTTGGAA
>CAVJRB010000429.1:0-698 GCA_963651655.1 bacterium
ATGGTTCATCACGCCATTTACCACAAACAGAACTACTCTTATTTCGGAATCATTGAGGCTTTAAGCGGCGCGCCCTTTGATGTTTCCTTTATCAGCTTTGACGACATTCTGGCAGATAAGGACCTTCTGAAAAACTTCGATGTTGTGATCAATGTGGGAGATGCAGACACAGCCCAGAGCGGCGGCGAGTACTGGGCAAATGAGACTGTAATTACAGCTGTGAAGGAATTTGTCTATAACGGCGGCGGATTCATCGGCGTTGGGGAGCCGGCAGCCCATCAGTGGCAGGGCAAATACTTCCAGCTGGACGATGTGCTTGGAGTGGAAGAGGAAAGAGGCTTCAACTTAAATACAGATAAATACAACTGGGAAGAACATAAGGATCACTTTATCCTTGCAGACACAGACGGAACTGTGGATTTCGGCGAGGGCAAGAAGAACATTTTTGCACTTCCGGAAACTACCATCCTGATCCAGAAGGACCAGGAGGTACAGATGGCGGTGAAGACCTTTGGAAAAGGCCGCGGCGTTTACATCAGCGGACTGCCGTATAGCTTTAAGAACAGCCGTGTGCTTTACCGTGCGGTGCTGTGGTCTGCTTCTGCCGAGGAAGAGCTGAACTGCTGGTATTCCACCAACTATAACGTGGAGGTTCATGCCTACGTGAAAAACGGCAAATACTGCGTGGTAAACAACAC
>CAVJRB010000429.1:786-2693 GCA_963651655.1 bacterium
CGTAGTTTATAGAGGCGACGGCAGCAGCTTTGACCTTCATATGGAAGCAAACGAGATCAAGTGGCACCAGATCTAAATAAAACAAACATATCGTCTGTTGATGATATAGCCAGACCAGAAAGCCAGTTGCCTGTGCTGCACACAGTGCAGGCAACTGCCGTGCCCGGGCAGGATGCAAAATGCTTGCAAAGTGCATCTACCCGGGCGTTTTTGTACAAAAATTTGCTTTTCTCAAAGGATTTTTCGCCCTTTTTTGTGAAAATACCACCTATTTTCTCCAAAAACGAAAATGAAGGTTGCATTTACATCCGGAATCTTTTAAACTACATATAACGACAGTTTTTGACAGGGGTGACGGAATTATATGTATACAACAGAAGAAATCAAAGAGAAGATCAAAAACGGAGAATGGACCCAGGAGGATGCAGGAAGGATGATTGCAGATCTGCAGGCGTCTTCGGATCTTGCTGCCCATATCGAGGAAATCTATTTTACCAGCTATGGAGTCTTCGTATACAATTTCCGGGAGTGCGTGCACCCCATGATCGCAATTTGCCAGGAGGCGAAGCTTCTCTTAGGGCCTTCCGGGGAGAAAAGCCGGATTTATCTGGCTTTGGTGCGCCTTTATTTTTGTATGGGATTTTTGCCCAAGGTGGTGGAATACAGCTTGAAATACGCTGGTTCCGGCTACACCATGCGGGATAATCTGAAATCCGTATACAACACCCTTGCAGCCGCTTTTACAGACTGCGGGCTGTATAAGGAGGCAGACATCTACCTGGAGAAAATGATGGATATTTCCAGGCTGGATCCCTGCGGTCCGGAGACGGACTTCTGGAGCTCCGACCTTATGAATGAATTTGTGTACTATGACAGCAAGGTCTACGTGATGCTTGGAATGGGCAGACTAAGGGAAGCAAAGCAAGCATCCTGGGACAGCGCCAGGCTTCTTATGCGAGGGGATATCCCGGCAGATGGAAGAAATTTCTTTCTTCTTCAGAAGGAATGCACGGATCTGTATCTGAGAATGTACCAGAGTGCGGACAGCGCTGCCATTGCAGAGGAATTTGACCGCTATATGAGAAGGATGGAATCCGGGGAACTGAAGGTGGATTCCTTAAGCTTCTGCATCCGTTATTTCGGGGAACTGCTTCAGGTGATGGCAAAGGAAGAGCGCTGGGAGGATATTATCCGCATCGGCAATTTTATAAGAAATGCCCCGAATTTCAGCGGAAGCATCTGCCCTGTTTACAAGGTAATGTGCCAGGCTGCACACAGAAGTGAGAAGGAAGAGATCCGCAGCCTCGCGCCGGAATATGAGAGAATGTATCTGAAAGCCATGGAGCAGGAGAAGGAGAGCTATGACGAGATGCTGCGCCTTCTGGCCAGGGAAGAGCTTCGAATCGTGAACCTGAAGGATGCCATGAATAAGGATCCTCTTACCGGATGCCTGAACCGGGCTGCCTTTGACAGAGACAGCAAACGGTTTATCAAGGATCACAAGAATGGCTGCCTGGTTTTTCTGGATCTGGATTACTTAAAGGAAATTAACGACAGCTACGGCCACGAAAACGGAGACCGTTATCTTGTGTGCTTTGCCCGGAATATGAGAAAGGCTTTAAAGATGGACGGAGCGCTGTACCGCTATGCGGGAGATGAGTTCCTGATTTTGTCGGCTCAGAGCAAGGAAGAAATTCAGGCACGGATGCAGCAGGTTCTGGAAGAGAAGCCCATCCTGTTCGGCATCAACGGACAGAAGCGCCATATCAGTTTTTCCTACGGAGCAGTGGCGTTTGAAGAAAAATATGGAGAAATCGCGGAACTGGTAAAGGAAGCAGACAACCGGATGTATCTGTGCAAGGGTAAAAATCACCAGCGCATTTCTGAAAGAGGCGAACATTAAATGG
>CAVJRB010000430.1:0-1511 GCA_963651655.1 bacterium
CAAACGCCCTTTGCCCCTGCTTTCACATACTCTCTGGCTTGCTCTTCATCATTTATGGTATAAATATATACCAAAATGTCCCGTTCGTCAAAAATTTTCTGCACATCTTCAGACCAATACTCGTAGTACAGGCTGACAGCCTGAATTTGGTTGGCCTGACAAAAATTAGCAATGTCGTTCAGCTCCTCTATGGAATACTCCTGCCACAGAGAATAGAGATAGGCCGGGAACTTGTACACAAGCGTTGTGCCGGAATACATGGCAGAATTGTAAAGCTCCGGAATGATCTGCCCCAGTGTGTGCTCCAGTCCTGCATTAATTGCAATTTCCCTATATTGTGCATAGTCCTCCAGGGTCCGCTGATAATTGCGCACAGAATATTGTTTGGAATCTATGGTCACGAATGCATCCGGATATTCGTCCAGAAGCTTCAGAAGGTCTTCGAAGGACATTGGCGTATATTTCCCGTAGATGGGCGTGTTCAGAAATTCTTCTGCGGAAAGTACTTTCTTTTTGTCTCCTTCCCACTGTCCCATAGGTTCCTTCCAGTTATGGCGGCATACCCATACTCCATCGCTGGTCTGGGATAAATCTACCTCAAAAAAGCGGCAGCCCTTGTCGTAATGGTTGATAAAGCTTTCCCGGGAATTCAAATAAGTGTAGCCATCAAGGCCACCCAGCGCGTGGGTTATGATATTGTAATTTTCCCAGTTAAATTCCGGCGTATTCACAGCAATTTCTTCTTTGGCATTCCCATATGGGACAGAGCCTGTAAAGAGGCAGGCTGCCAGAAGGATTTCGATCAACAGTATAATTCTTTTCACGAATGCCTCCATATAGAAAAAAAGAGATATCTACGAAACGTAAATATCTCTTTTAATATGATCAGTAATTCAGTTTCGGATTAAACCAGCTCGATGAGCACTTCCATAGCGCCATCACCTTTACGCTGTCCAATCTTAACGATTCTGGTGTATCCACCGTTACGGTTAGCGTATTTTGGTGCGATCTCCTCGAACATTTTCTTAACCATATCTACTTCTTTAGTGTTTTTCTTCTTGCCAGCGCCCTTAGCCGGAACTTCTTTAACCGGGTAGAACACTTTCATCATCTGACGACGAGCATGAAGTCTGGAAGGAGCGTCTTTTGTGATCTGCTTCTCAACTTCGTCATATACGGTTTTCTTCTTTCCGTCTACAACTTCTTTCACTCTCTTGCCTTCAGCGTCTTTTCTTGCAACCTTAGCTGTTACAGTAACAGTCTCAAAATTGTCTTTCTCGCGAACTGCCATAGCAACAAGACCCTCAGCGATTTTGCGGATCTCTTTTGCTTTCGCTTCTGTTGTAACAATCTTGCCGTTGTATAACAGGTTTGTTACCTGGTTTCTTAACAGAGCTTTTCTCTGGTCAGCTGTTCTGCTTAATTTTCTATATTTTGCCATTTTAATTTTCCTCCATCTGTGGGACAGCAGTCCACGCTTGTTCGGTCTTACTGGACTACTGCTTAGCAAA
>CAVJRB010000430.1:1562-2920 GCA_963651655.1 bacterium
GTAATATGCTTACGAAGTGTCTTTGCAATCACTGCGATGCAGCGGTTCTTACTCCTCTGTAGGCTGAAGCTGTAAGCCCAGCTCTTTCAACTTGGCAAGTACTTCCTCTAAAGACTTACGTCCAAGGTTACGTACTTTCATCATGTCGTCGGAAGTCTTGTTGCAAAGCTCTTCAACTGTATTGATACCAGCTCTCTTCAGACAGTTATAAGAACGTACGGAGAGCTCAAGTTCATCAATGCTCATTTCAAGAACTTTTTCTTTCTCATTGTCTTCTTTCTCGATCATAACCTCAGCGGTCTTCGCATTCTCGGAAAGGTCAATGAAAAGGCTTAAATGCTCGCTTAATACCTTAGCAGCAAGGCTTACTGCCTCATCAGGATCCAGCGTGCCGTTTGTGTATACATCAAGTGTCAGCTTATCAAAGTCAGTCACCTGGCCTACACGTGTATTCTGCACAACCATGTTGACTCTGTCAACCGGGCTGTAGATCGCATCAACTGCAATCACGCCGATCGGCATGTCATCAGATTTGCCCTTATCCGCACTCACATATCCGCGGCCTTTTGTAATGGTAAGTTCCATTGCAAGTCTGCAGTCCTTACCACCATTTAAGGTAGCGATTACCTGATCCGGATTCATGATCTCGATATCCTGGTCAGCCTGAATATCAGCAGCTGTTACAACACCTTTGCCCTCACACTCGATGTATGCGGTCTTCGGCTCATTGTCAGCACTGTTATTCTTGATTGCAAGACTCTTCAGATTCATGATGATCTCTGTCACGTCTTCTTTCACGCCCGGGATTGAGCTGAATTCGTGAAGGACACCGTCAATCTTAACCTGGCTTACTGCTGCTCCCGGCAGGGAGGACAGCATAATTCTTCTAAGAGAATTGCCAAGTGTCGTACCGTAACCTCTCTCAAGAGGCTCTACAACGAATCTTCCAAATTTTTTATCTTCAGATATCTCGGTAATTTCGATTTTTGGTTTATTAAAATCAAACACTATAAGTTTCCCTCCTTCTGGGTATTCAACATGTTGAGGGTATTATTAGGGCTCATTATTTGGAGTACAACTCGACGATAAGCATCTCATTTACAGGAACGTCGATTTCTTCTCTTGTAGGAAGCTCTTTAACAACGCCCTTAAGGTTCTCCTGATCAGCCTCAAGCCAGTTCGGAACAAGTCTTCCGCCTGTTACTTCCAGGATTCCTTTGTATCTCTCAGAACCTTTGCATTTCTCTTTGATCTCGATGCTGTCGCCAGCTTTTACAAGATAAGAAGGAATGTTTACGCATTTTCCGTTTACAAGAACGTGCTTGTGGTCAACGATCTGTCTAGCTTCCTTTCTTGTT
>CAVJRB010000431.1:0-3041 GCA_963651655.1 bacterium
TCCCCAGGCAGTTGGATTCTATGAACATATGGGCTTTTCCGTATACAAAAGAACCGATTTAGATGAGGAAGGCAATCCCTATCCTTTATTGTATATGAAACTATAGCGTGCCTCTAAAATCATTCCCGCAATCTGCACGCTAAAAAAATTTATTCGGTCACGACCGACTCAACTCCAACCGAATAAAAACTGCCATTATCCTGACTTTGTACAGAAGAAAAATCAGATGTAATTAACGTTGAACTTCTTGCGCCTTAGGTAAAAAAAGGATATACTCATAATATCACAGGAAAGGAGCCGCGAAAATGGGACAGTTTTTAAACAACAAGGAACCATACGATAAATATAAGATGGTTATGAATGGAACCTATTTTGTTGATAAATCGGAAATCCTTGAAGAGCTGATTCCGGCACTGCAGCAGGAACAGCGTTTCTTTTGCATTACCCGACCAAGGCGTTTCGGGAAGACGGTTATGGCGAATATGATAGCGGCTTTCTTTGAGAACACAGGTGAAAAATCCCTGTTTGATCAGCTGCGTATCTCAGAATATGAGAGATATATGCAGGAAGCAGGAAAACATGATGTTATATATATAGATTTTAGCGAAATGCCAAGGGAATGCAGCTGCTATCGGGAGTATATAAACCGGATACAGAATGGACTGATCAGGGATATAAGACAGGCATACAAAGAGATACAAGTTGAAGAAAATGCAGCTGTATGGGATATTTTATCCCAGATTTTTAATGAAACTGGACATAAGTTTATTTTTGTAATGGATGAATGGGACGCTGTTTTTCATATGGATTTCATTACAGAAAAAGATCGGGAAAATTATCTGCTTTTTTTGAAGCTTCTGCTTAAGGGACAGAGTTATGCGGAATTGGCGTACATGACAGGAGTTTTGCCTATTGCCAAATATTCAGATGGTTCTGAATTGAATATGTTTCTGGAATATAATATGGCAACTCGAATCCGGTTCAGTGAGTATTTTGGCTTCTCAGATAAAGAAGTAGACATGCTTTTTGAACGATATCTGAAAAAAACAAAAAAACCTCAGATTACCCGTGAGGATTTGAGGGAATGGTATGATGGATATCATACTGCAGCAGGGGAAAGATTGTATAATCCACGGTCAGTGGTATGTGCACTGACTGATAATCAGATTTCTAATTATTGGGTAAGCTCGGGCAAATATGATTCGATTTTCACGTATATTAAAAATAATACAGATGAAATTCAAAACGATCTTACCTTGATGTTTGCCGGAGAAAAAATACCATCCGGTATACAGGAGTATGCAGCCACTGCACAGGAACTGAAGACAAAAGAAGAAATATATTCTGCAATGGTGGTTTATGGACTTTTAACCTACGACAATGGAATGGTCTTTATTCCGAATAAAGAGCTTATGGGCAGCTATGCTGCGATGATGAAGAAGGAAAAATCACTGGGATACGTTTATCGCCTTGCGAATGTATCGTCACAGATGCTGCAGGCTACACTTGCTGGCGATACAGAAACTATGAAAAACATTATTCAGTACGCTCATAATACAGAGGTACCGATATTATCTTATAATAGTGAGACTGAGCTTTCTGCAATTGTTAATCTGGTATATTTGGCAGCCAGGGATCAGTACCAGGTGGAACGGGAAGACAAAGCCGGAAAGGGGTATGTAGATTTTATTTTCTATCCTGTAAGGTATGATCAGGACTGCATTATTTTGGAATTGAAGGTTAATCATACACCAGATGAAGCAATTAGACAGATTAAAGAGCGGGAATATGCTTTGCGATTTAGGGGAAAAACTGCTGAAAAAAGCAAATATACCGGACGTATTCTGGCTGTAGGAATCAGTTACGATAAAGAAACAAAAGAGCATTTCTGCAAGGTGGAAGTGCTATAGAAACAGAACACGGAGCATACCTTACCGGGCATGCTCCGTATTTTTATGCAAATAAATTTCAGATCAGAATCATCCAGGCCAGCATAGAAATCATAGCTGAGATGTGCAGGGTGCCGATGATTTTAAATGGAAACAGGATAATAAATATGGGCAGTATGGTAAAGAGTGCGCCCCAGAGGGGCAGGGCTGCGGTTCCGGTAAGAATGGCGATGATCAAAGTGATGATAAACACAATGTACCCAAGGTAGCAGATTCTGGTGATGGGAGCGCTGTGAAACAGGTCCAGCATCATGGTGTGTGCTTTTTTGTCTCTTCCAAGACGGAGAAATACATATTCTGCAAACCCGCATTTCACATGGTGCCCAGCCCCGATCACAATAAACAGCAGGATCGCAAAAAATAAAACAGAACCATATACTGCAGAGTGCTCATACACATAAGCCGAAATTGCAAAATACCCCAGTGCCTGCAGAAACAGTGCAAAGACACCCAGTATGGCAGAGCGCATAGGAACCTTCGCGGAAACGCCATCCATCAGCTTCGCCATTTTTTCCTGAGAATTCAGTTCGTCCATGTTTGCCAGCATCAGCCGCCCATTGGGAAAGATACTCAAAATCCGGTCACAGTACATATTAAGCCCATGTCCCAGAATCCCCAGCGCCAACAGGATCTTCAAAATAACCGTACTCATAATTCATTCCTCCCACAAAATGGAAATTTAGCTGTTAAATACAGGTTAGCTAAAGCTAACACATTTGTCAAGAAAATCCTGTTTGGAAACCTGTTTTACAAAAGAAATTACTTGTGTTACTATATGGTTAGCAATCCCTAACGGATAAAGGAGATCACGATTATGAAAGTATACGAGTTTGGAGACCCAAATAAGCCAACGATCCTGTTGTTTCCGGGAACCTGCTGTTACTGGAAAACAAATTTCGGGCATGTTCTTGAGAAGCTGCAGGAGCATTTTTATGTAGGAATCGTCAGCTACAGCGGATTTGATGAAACGGAACACACTACTTTTCTTTCTGAACTGGACGAGGTAGAGAAGGTGGAAAAGTACATTAAGGAGAAATTCGGAGGGAAAATTTTCGCGGCATACGGCTGTTCCCTTGGCGGCTCCTTTGTTTC
>CAVJRB010000432.1:0-2976 GCA_963651655.1 bacterium
GTATACGGTATTGGCGTTGCTTATTAATCTGTTTGGAAGGATCCTTGCAGAAAGGCTGGTGCTTCCGGTCTGGCTGGATTCGGTAGGCGCTTTTTTGATTGCCTATGCTGAAGGACCGGTATGTGGGGCAGCTGTTGGCTTTGCAAATAATATAATTTACGGAGTATTTGTGGAACAGCAGTCTGTATACTGTATTGTGGGAGCATTTCTGGGGATTGTGGTAGGTGTTTTTGCCCGAAAAAGGGTTTTTGACACCCAGTTCAAAACCATGACCATTGGAATGGGACTTGCTATTTTTTCCACTTTCGCTGCCGCGATCATTAATACCGTGTTATACAATGGGAACATTGGAAATGTCTGGGGAAATCAGGTAATGCAGCTTTGCATAGACAGCGGATTTCCAAGATATGCATCCTATGTGCTGGGGCAGTTCTGCATTGAATTTCTTGATAAGCTGCTTTGTGTGGAAATAATCTACCTGCTTCACAAGGCCTCCCGGCATATCGGGAAATATGGAATCAGAATGCTAAAAAAGATGGTTATCCTGCTGGCAGCTGTAAATCTTGCGGGTCTTGCAGGCGGACCTTCCATGGTAAAGGCAGAAACCACTGCCAATGATTACGACTCTTATGTCCAGCTTCAGTATTCCAGCGAAGAGGGGCTTTTGCCAGGTGAGGCTAATGCCATAGCACAGACCAAGGAGGGAAAGCTCTGGATTGGTACATACGCAGGATTGTTCAAATATGACGGAACGAAATTTTCCCTGATTAAGACAGAGTCTGTTGGAAATGTAAACTGTCTGTATGTGGATGAAGAAGGAAGGCTGTGGGTTGGGACAAATGACGGCGGTGTAACTGTTTTTATCAACGAGCATGTGATGAACGTAATTGATGTGTCCGGCGGTCTGCCCTCAAATACAGTAAGAAGCATTACCTGTGACGCAGCTGGAAAATATTACATTGGTACTACAGAAGGAATTGCGCAGGTTTCTTTAAGCGGCGGTGTAAAAATTACCGGATTATTTACCCAGATTAAAAATAGTATCCAAATGTCTGCAGATGCCAATGGAAACGTAATGGCAGTAACGGAAAGAGGAGAACTTTGCCAGATACGAAATGGCGAGATATGCCAGACTGGTTTGCACACAGAGGAGAACCTGGTTTTTCATGCTGTTTATTTTACAGAGGACAACAGGCTGCTTCTTGGCACCCAGGACAATACAATACTGGTCTATGATATGAGCCAGGAGGCACCCAGGCTGATTTCCCGGACAAATATAGAGGGAGAGGAATGCATCAATTCATTTTATCCCGGCAGTGATGAAGAAATTTTTATCTGCGCAGATACCGGGATAGCCGTGATGCATAAGGACTATACCTGTACCAGGATAGACACAGATAATTTCACAAGCTCCATAGATGGTATGCTGACCGATTACCAGGGAAATCTCTGGTTTTGTTCTTCACGGCTTGGGCTGCTGGAGCTTTGTCAGTCTCCTTTTGTGAACCTGTTTTCCGAGGTGAACGAAAACAGTGTGGTCAACTCCATTGAGAAATGGGATGGATCTTTGTTTTGCGGGACGGATCATGGACTGGTCATCATAGATGAGCAGAACAAAACAAAAATTGAAAATGAACTGACCCAGCTGCTGACGGATGCAAGAATCCGATGCCTGAAGGTGGATAGTCATAATACACTGTGGGTTGCTGTAGTGGGGGATGGCATATATCAAGTCAGTGCCATAGGACAGAACCGCTACGAGATAAAACAGTTTACACAGAGGGATGGACTGCCAGGCATGTGCTTTTGCAGCATTCTGGAACTGGAGGACGGCAGGATTGCGGTGGCTGGAGACTATGGCGCGGCCATTATTTCAGAGGATATGGTAACTGATGTATTTTCCGGGGAAAATGGCCTGGCCAATGAGAAATCCCTTTGTCTTCTGGAATATAAAAATGCATTGTATATTGGATCTGATGGAGCCGGAATTACCAGGATCGAACAGGATCAGATCGCAGGCACGATCCGAAAAGAAGACGGGCTTTCTTCCGAGGTGATCCTCCGCATGATATATGATCCTTCTACAGATGGGGTATTTATTGTAACCAGCAATGGGCTGTGTTATATGTCTAATACAGGAAGAATCAGCAGACTTTCCAATTTTTCCTACAACAATAATTATGACATGATCTGTGCAGAAGACGGAAGCTGCTGGATTTTAAGCAGTGCGGGAATTTATGTGGCTGACACAGGAAATCTTCTTGCGGATAAAGAGAGAAGCTATTCCCTTATCAATGCCAAAAGAGGCTTCCGCTGTTCGCTGACGGCAGATTCCTGGCAGTACAGGGACGGCCGGGAACTGTACCTGTGTACCAGCACTGGTGTGGTAAAGGTCAATATGGATCAGTGTGATACCCCAATAAAATCCTACCGCATGATCGTAGATCATGTGTATGTGGATGGGGAAAGATATGGAATCAACCGTGTAGATCTGTTTAAGATGACATCAGAAATGGATAAAATCGTGTTTGAGCCTGAAGTCCTGAACTATTCCATGAACGATCCCTATGTCAGTGTGTTTCTGGAGGGGTATGATACAGAGAAAAGTATGTGTCTGCTCAGCGAGCTGGGGGAATTATCCTATTCCAATCTCAGGCCGGGCAAGTATGTTTTCCAGATTGAAATTCTGGATAAGCTGGATGGGAAGACCGTGGAATCTGTCCGCTATACCATTGAAAAAGAGATTGAAATGTACCAGAACTGGTGGTTTAAGCTGTATGTGGCGGTAATCGCAGGACTTGTGCTGGTATGGATTACCTGGTTTTTTACCCGTACACAGGCCCAGAAGGCTTTGCTGAAACGGGAATATGAGTTGGAATATGCAAAAAAACAGATCAAAATGGGAAATGAAACCATTTTGTCTATTGCGCGTGCAGTAGACGCGAAGGACAGCAATACCAGTGAACACTCATACAG
>CAVJRB010000433.1:0-4936 GCA_963651655.1 bacterium
GTCTCGATCTGCCCGCCGATCTCCACATGGGCGATAAACCGATTGGGACGGTCAAGGAAACGGCCTTCTGTAATATTTTCGTATTTCATGATTCACCTCGCGTTACTGTCTGACATCTAATCGGATCATGCTAAAAACTGACCAACAGTTCAAAAACAGTAACTGCCTTTCTTATCATAACATAAAATCCGCAAAAAGCCAGCTAAAAATTATCTAAATAAAAACATTGCATTTTTTTAACTTCCTATATAAAATGAAAGCAGTGTAAAAACACCAGAAAGGACTAAGGACCTCTAATGGACAGTATTATTTTTGACGTTGACGGTACTATATGGAATTCTACAGATGTTGTGGCGCAGGCCTGGAATGAAGTTTTGGAAAAAGAAAAGATTGACATTCGAGTGACGGCGGATCAGTTGAAGGGGCTTTTCGGAAGGCTGCTTCCGGATATTGCGAAAGCGATTCTTCCAGAGCAGACAGAGGCTGAACAGCTTCGGATCATTGACATTTGCTGCCATGCAGAGCATGAACTTTTGAGGGAAAAAGGGGCACCGATTTATGAAGGGCTTGAAGATACCCTGAAGGAACTGAGCAAGCGTTATCCGCTTTTTGTGGTGAGCAACTGCCAGGCTGGATATATTGAGCTTGTATTTGAAAAAACAGGGCTTGGAAAGTATTTCACAGGACATCTCTGCCCGGGGGATACAGGCGAGGCTAAGGCTGCCAATATCCAGACAATTGCGAAAAGAAATGAGCTGAAGGCACCTGTCTATGTAGGTGATACCTTCGGGGATTACCAGGCCTGTCAGGAGGCGGGAGTGCCATTTGTATTTGCCTCTTATGGCTTTGGACAGGTGGATACACCAGACTATGTGATTGAGAAGCCGGCAGATCTGCTGACTTTATTCTGATTTTTTCGGCAAGGGATACTTCTAACAAAGTTTCCGTTTTCAACACTACTTTTTGAAAAAAGTATTTCTGGCTGAAGCACTCTTTCGTTGCTTTCCACTATCTATCATGACTATGGACAACTGTACTTTCTACAAAAGAACAAGCGCCTGCATCCAAATTTTCCCGGATACAGGCGCTTTCTCCATTATTTTTTACATTTTTTTCTAATCAGAACTACCATAGCGATGAAGATGACGATTACCAGTACCAGGTAAATAATATCATACACATAGCTCTTGATCAGCATATCCAGTCCGGTGAGAACTCCGAAAATGAGTAAGGTCACACCAGAAACCAGCTGAATCTTTTTCTCGTCGTAAAGTCTCTTACGCTCGGCGGCATTTCCGCCTTTCATCAGAACATCTCCATGACCGGTAAGAAGCATCACTCCCATTACAAGAGCTGCTACAGTCAGGATCAAATCAAAGGAATCCATATTCATAGTAACTTATTCTCCACTTCTTTTGTATAGCACTGGAGGCATTGCCCCGGCACTTGCAAATTTTTTATCAGATTAGGGAAAAACTTTCACCCCTAATTTTATTAATTAATAGAAGCATACAATTGGCACATTGGTATCAATAATGCTGTACAAGGTTGCGGCTGCATCCAATGGCATGTTGATACATCCGTGGGATCCTGCGTAGGTGTAGCGATCTCCGCCGAAATAAGCCTGCCAGGTAGCATCGTGGAAGCCGATTCCTCCATTGAACGGCATCCAGTAGGTAACCGGAGTCTCATATTCATAAGTGCCGTCCGGCTTCTTCTCGCCGCGGAGCACATCCGGGCTCTTCTTGTAATACAGGGTGAAAATTCCCGGAGGGGTTGCTCTGTCATCGTAACGGATATCACCGGAAACAATGTCAGAATCAAAAATGATGCTGCCGCCCTGGTAATAATACATGTGCTGGCTGCTCAGATCCACCTCAATATAGGTGCTTCCAATATCATTGTAGCCGTAGGCATTGGCTCTCATGGAATAAACAGGCTCACGGGTAGTCTGGGTACCTGTACGGATTTCTTCCGTCAGCTGTGCAGCCTCTGCGTCCTGGTCAATCTTCCAGCCATATGCGGAACCATATACAGAAACGGTTCTGCCGCTTGTGGTATTGAAAGAACGGGTGGTACCTACTGTATTGTGCTCGCTTGCCAGCTGTGCCACGAAGTCCTTCACATGCTGGGTAAAGGATGCGTCGTCCTGCACCAACTGTCCCTTCTCGTCAAACTGCAGCCAGTTCTTCAGTGTACTTCCGTCAAGGGTCACAGTCTGGTCGCCAAAGGTATAAGTAATGCTCGCCTTAGTGTAGTTGTTATAGGCATCTCTTGTGGCCTGAAGCGTGGAATCCTCACTGGTCACGGCTGCCACTGCATACACATCCGGCGTGCTGCCAAGATCAATGCTGGTCTGGCTGCCGGAAATGGCTGCATCTAATGCCTTATAGGCTTCCTTCACCTTCAGCTTGCTTCCTTCTGTCTCCGGAACAATGGTAAATTCATCCCCATTCATTGCCACATAGGCATTCTCCGGCTCCACCTGATTCTCCGGCTGGGCACAGTTCAGGGCTTTCACCTCATTCTGGAGAAGAGTCTTATCAAAGGTTACATTCTCCTGTGTGTTGTAGCTTCTTGTCTCCATAAAGCCGCGCACCCACTCATAAGGCTTCTGCTGCTTCAGAAGGTTCAGCACCTCACCGTCAGACATGTACTGGTAGCCAATCTGGCTTCCGCTGATAGTCTGAGGATCCTGATTTCTGGAAGTTACCTCAATGGAATAATCCTCCACTGTGCTGGCAATTGCCTGCTCCACCTCATAGGCAGTCTTATTGGAACAGTCGATCCCATTGATATAGGTTCCTTCGAAAAAGCGATCCGCATAATAATAGGTCACTACACCATATGCACAGCCTGCTGTCACTGCAAGAATGGCCGCAATAATTCCGGTCACCTTAAGGCCTTTATGCTTCTTTTTCTGGATAGGAACGATTTTCTCGTCCAGCTCTTCCTCAGAAATAGGAACATAGGCAATCTTGGTGGGACGGGCGGAACGAGATGCGGGGCGGGCGCTCTGCTTATGAGTGCTCTGTTTTGGAGTACTTTCTTTCTTCTCCCTGCGGCTTCTCTTCCGGCCGGACCTTGTGGAAAATTCTTCTACCTGAAGCTCACGCTCCTGTGGGGCATCTGCTTCATCCTCGTAGGAATCATCTTCCTCATCCGGCTGATCATCGGAATCGTATTCCTCTTCAGAATCCTCATCCTCTGAAACATCGTCTTCAGACTCTTCATCATCAAACTCTTCCGAATCCTCCTCGTCATCGTCTGCTTCAGCCTCGTCATCAAATTCATCTGAATCCTCCGAATCGTATTCCTCTTCCTCCGGATATTCTTCCTCGTAATCCTCTTCTATGGAATCCTCCTGATCATCGGCCTCATCTGTGTCATCCCAGGAATCGAAATCCCCATCCTCAGATGACTGCGTATCCTCTTCATCAAAAAAATCTGCCCCATGGAACTCATCATCCAGATCTACTTCCAGATCTGCCATAGCCGCATCTATTTTATCTTCGAAATCCACAGGACTTCTCTGAGTACGCTTTTCGTCCTTACTCATGTATAAATTTCTCCTCTAAAAAAACACCGTTGTAACAAAGTCCCGCCGCTTCACAGCGAAACCTTGTTCTATTATAACATATATTTTCCAAATTGCATCTTAAAATGTATATTTCCTCTGCCTTTTACACAAACTTTTGCAGCGGGAAAGAAATATTCTTCCCAAAAGACAGAAAAAATGTGCCAGATGGAAAAATGTTATGAAATTCCATCTGACACATCTATCTTATTATATTCTGTATGTATGCCTGTAATCCTTATTTTTCCTGTGTTTCCAGATTTACAGGCACGATTCGCACTCTGTACCCGGCAGCACGCTGTAATGAAACGTCTAACCTTACAGACACAATTTTTTCTTCATATCCTTCATCACATAGAAGTAAAGAACAATCAGAAGCACGGTAGCAACCACCCATGCAAACGGGCTTGCCATACAGGCCATGGTGTAGCTCTTTTTATTCGCTGCAATAACAGCCATCACGCCTCTTCCTACAAGCTCTGCCACACCGGAGAGCATAGGCAGAAGTCCGTAGCCCATTCCCTGGAAGCCGTTGCGGTAGCAGTTTACCACATACAGCGGAACCAGGAACATTCCCACGCACCGAAGGTAAGTATCCACCATAGGGATAACCACATCTGCATTATCTGAAATAAACAGATAAGAGAAGTATTTGCCTACGAAGAAAAGAATGAAGCCGGCAATTACCGCATACACACATCCGATCACATCTGTTGCGCGGAAGCCCTGACGCACGCGGTCCAGCTTTCTGGCTCCGATGTTCTGGGCATTGTATGTAGAAATAGTAGTTCCAATAGCGACAAAGGCCTGGGTGAAAATATTCTCGATCTTATTTCCTGCAGTAAAGGCTGCAACTGCGTAAGAACCAAGAATATTCAGGGAACTCTGTACCATCATGGTTCCAATGGCTGTAATGGAATACTGAAGTCCCATTGGGATTCCCACGCTGATCTGCTTCGCGGCAATGTCTTTGTTAAAATGCCAGTCTTCTTTTTTCATGCGAAGCTCCGGAACCGCCTTCCAAATGTAGACCAGACAGAGAAGTCCGGACACTCCCTGGGAAATAACCGTTGCCCACGCAGCTCCCGGCGCACCCCAGTGGAAAAAGATAATAAACACAAGGTCCAGCACAATGTTAAGGCCTGCTGCCAGAATCAGAAAATACAGCGGAGTCTTGCTGTTGCCAAGAGCCCTAAGGACACTGGAAACCAGATTGTAGAGCACCTGGGTAAAAATTCCGGCACAGATGATCATAATATAGCCATATGCACCGTCAAAAATATCCTCCGGCGTATGCATAAATACCAGCAATCTGTGCATTCCCAGCATGCTGACCGCAGTCATGATCACCGCGATCAC
>CAVJRB010000434.1:0-4825 GCA_963651655.1 bacterium
GGGACAGCATTGCCAAGCCTCTTCATTCCCTTGGAAAAATGGAGGACCTGATCACCCAGATCGTGGGAATCACAGGTGAGGTGAAGGTTGACATCGGCAAAAAAGCGCTGGTTGCCATGTGCGCAGACAACGGAGTTGTGGAAGAGGGAGTTACCCAGACCGGACAGGAAGTAACCGGTATTGTGGCGGACAACTTTGTGAAAGAAACCACCACTGCATGTGTGATGTGTCATCAGTGCGGTGTTGCTGTGAAGCCTGTAGATGTGGGAATGGTGAAAGACACCACTGCCCGCACCGATCTGAAGGTTATGTATGGAACCCGCAATATGACAAAGGGCCCGGCTATGACAAGAGAAGAAGCTGTGAAAGGGATCGAAGCCGGAATTGCCATGGCAGAAGAGCTGAAGTCACAGGGCTATCGTCTCCTCGCCACAGGAGAAATGGGAATTGGAAACACCACTACCAGCAGTGCAGTTGCTTCTGTGCTTCTGGATCAGCCAGTGGAAACGATGACCGGAAGAGGAGCAGGTCTTTCCAGTGACGGACTGACCCGCAAGATCAATGCCATCAAAAAGGCAATCGCCCTTAATGAGCCGGATCCATCTGACCCCATTGATGTGCTTGCCAAGGTTGGCGGATTGGATATCGCAGGTATGGCTGGGGTTTATCTTGGCGGAGCCGCATTGCAGATCCCGGTGCTGATCGATGGCTTTATCTCCGGAGTAGCAGCCCTTGTGGCAGCGGGAATCTGCCCGCAGGTCAGAGATTATATGATCGCAAGCCATGTTTCCAAAGAGCCGGCAGCCCATCTTGTCCTGGAAAAGCTTGGCAAGGAAGCGGTGCTTCACGCAGATATGTGCCTTGGAGAGGGAACCGGGGCCATTGCCCTCTGCCCGTTTCTGGACATGGGAGCCACTCTTTACAATACCTTAAGTACATTTGATGATATTCACGTAGACCAGTACGAGGAGCTGAAATAACATGATGGCTGTAGTGACAGGCGGAAGCGGAAGCGGGAAATCTGCTTTTGCCGAGGACAAGATCCTGTCTCTGGGACAGGGAAAACGATTCTACATCGCGACCATGCACCCTTATGATGAGGAAAGCTATAAGCGCGTAGAGCGCCATCGCAAAATGCGTGCGGGAAAAGGCTTCGAGACAGTAGAGTGCTATACAGGACTTGAAAATCTGGAATTTCCACAGGACGCTATTGTTCTTCTGGAACGCATGTCCAATCTTGCCGCAAATGAAATGTTTGAAGAAAGAGGGGCAGGAACGGATACTGTGGAGGCTGTCCTAAGAGGTGTCCGAAAGCTGAAAAATCAGGTACAGCACCTTGTGATCGTTACCAACGAGATTTTTTCCGAGGCAGCTTCCTATGAGGGAGATACCGTCCGCTATCAGGAGTACCTTGGGAAAATCAACCAGAAGCTTGGAGAAATGGCAGATCAGGTGGTAGAAGTAGTATATGGAATCCCGATCTGGCACAAAGGAGGAAAACCAGGTGAAAATGCTGTGGAATAATTTTAAGGTGGCATTTGCCATGTATTCGAAAATCCCCATGCCAAGAGCTGACTGGAGCAAGGAGAATATGAAATATACCTTCTGCTTCTTTCCCTTCATCGGTCTTGTGATCGGGGCTTTGTCCCTGGCAGTGGGCTGGGCGGGAAGTAGATTTGGGTTTCAGCCTGCATTTGTGGCAGCTGTGCTGGTACTGGTGCCGGTATGGGTCACAGGAGGAATCCATGTGGACGGGCTTCTGGACACTTCCGATGCCTTAAGCTCCTGGCAGGAAAAGGAGCGTCGTCTTGAGATTTTGAAGGATTCCCATGCCGGGGCATTTGCCGTGATCACGACCTGTGTTTACTTTCTTGCCTGGTATGGCGCTTACAGCCAGCTGTGGCTTTGCAAACCTGCACTTGAGATCATGGCGCTTGGCTTTATGGTTTCCAGATGCTTTTCCGGAATCAGCGTCATGACTTTTCCGAAGGCCAGAAAGGACGGCACTGTGGCGGAGTTTTCAAGAAAAGCAGAGGATCTGGCGGTGAGGAATGTGCTGATCGTTTATCTTGTGATCCTTCTGGCTGCGATGGTCTGGATCCAGCCGGTACTTGGAATCCTGGCGTTTGCGGCAGCTGGGGCAATCTTCCTTTTTTATCATCACAAGGCCATGAAGTATTTCGGCGGAATCACAGGAGACCTGGCAGGTTATTTCCTTTGCCTCTGCGAGGTGGGAATGGCAGTAGTGCTGGCGGTGGCTTCTGTGCTGATTTAGAAGAATAATATACAAAAGCGTGAGCGTAGAAGGAGAGATACCAGAATGGAAATGATTATCGGCGGCGCTTTTCAGGGAAAAAGCGATTATGCAAAGGAAAAACACCCGGAAATCTGCTGGAAAAATGGCGGCGAGTTAGAGGAAGACCAGCTTATGAAGGCAGAAGGGGTTCTGGATTTCCAGGAATTTATCCGTAAGGAATTAAAGGCTGGTCATGATGTTGCCGGGCTTGCAGAGAAGCTTGCAGAAGGGAATCCGGACATTGTGGTCGTAAGCCAGGAGGTAGGCTACGGCGTCGTTCCCATGGACGCTTTTGACCGGAAATACCGGGAAGCAGTGGGCAGAGTCTGTACGGGACTTGCTTCCAAAAGCAAAAAAGTGACCCGTGTGGTCTGCGGAATTGGGACGGTGATCAAGGATGCTTAAGCTGATGCTGATTCGTCACGGAGAAACCGCTGGCAATCAAAAACAAAGATATATAGGAAGAAGAACCGATGAGCCTCTTTTACCTCAGTCTCAGGAAGGGCTGAAGCAGCTGGACTATGGAGAACCCCAGGCAGTCTACGCAAGTCCCATGCTCCGCTGTACCCAGACAGCATCCATCCTTTTTCCGGGAAAAACACTGAACATAATCGATGAGCTTGCAGAGTGCGATTTCGGGGAATTCGAGAACAAAAATTATCTGGAGCTGGACGGTAATGCCAATTACCAGGCATGGATCGATTCCGGCGGACTTCTTCCTTTCCCGGGAGGGGAGAGCCGGGAAGAATTTAAGCGAAGAAACATCACCGGATTTCAGATGGCAGTTGGCAGCTGCATCCGCAAAAATATTTCCAGCGCCGCGCTGGTGGTACATGGCGGAACCATTATGAATATTATGGAAGAATATGCAGATGAGGAACGGTCCTTTTATGACTGGCATGTGAAGAATGGAAAAGGCTACGAAGTGGAAATCGACACTGATCTCTGGAAAAAAGAGCGCAGAAGCCTGCATGTGGTTAGGGAACTGTAGGGAAATATACTCGGAACAATTTAAATCAGAAAATAGAATAAGCAAGTGGCAGAAAGGGCAGTTCGCATAAAAACGGGCTGCTTTTTTGCGCCCTTTTTCCTGTAAATACCAGGTCTGCCCCAGGCAACAAAAGTTAGACTACAAAAATTTTAAGAAAGCCAAAATTATTTTTAGAATCCTATTGAAATTTGCATGGGAATATGTTACATTGTATGTATAAAATATCCTAAAAAATGTTGAATTGTGCTTTTTGATTCGACAATTTTAACAAGTAAAGGAGGACTCCATATGCTTATTATTGGTAATGGAAGAATGATCACACGGGACGCATCCAATGCATTTATAGAGAACGGCGCAGTTGCAATGGATGGTAACACCATAGTTATGGTGGGGACTACAGATGAGGTGAAGAAAGCATATCCGGACGGAGAATTTGTGGATGCCAGAGGCGGAGTTATCATGCCTGCATTTATCAATACTCATGAGCATATCTACAGCTCTTTTGCCAGAGGGTTAAGCATTAAGGGATACAATCCCAAGGGATTTCTGGATATTCTGGACGGACAGTGGTGGACCATTGACCGCCATCTGACCCTGGAGCAGACCAGGCTTTCTGCTATGGCTACTTACATAGACAGCATTAAGAACGGTGTTACCACCGTGTTTGACCATCATGCAAGCTTCGGACATATTACCGGTTCCCTTAGCGCTATTGAATCCGCTGCGAAGGAGCTGGGCGTGAGAACCTGTCTGTGCTACGAGATTTCCGACCGTGACGGCATGGACAAGTCCAGAGAATCGGTGATGGAGAATGTGAATTTCATTAAGCATGCTCTTGCAGATGACAGCGACATGATCGCCGCCATGATGGGTATGCATGCATCCTTCACGATTTCCGATGAGACCATGGAGCTGTGCAATGAGCTGAAGCCAGACGGTGTTGGATACCACATTCACGTGGCAGAGGGCATTTACGACCTTCATCAGTGCCTGAAGGAGCACAGCAAACGAATTGTAGACAGACTTTATGACTGGAATATTCTGGGACCGAAGACTCTTCTGGGACACTGCATTTACATCAACGAGCATGAGATGGATCTGATCAAGGAGACCGATACCATGGTGGTTCACAATCCGGAATCCAATATGGGAAATGCCTGCGGATGCCCGCCTACCATGGAACTGGTACATAAGGGAATCGTTACCGGACTTGGAACAGACGGCTACACCCATGACATGCTGGAATCCTGGAAGGTTGCCAATATCCTTCACAAGCATCATCTGTGTGACCCGAACGCTGCATGGGGAGAGGTTCCCAAGATGCTCTTTGAGAACAATGCCATCATTGCCAACCGCTACTTCAGGAAACCTCTTGGCGTGCTGAAAGAGGGCGCTGCCGCTGATGTGATCGTAATGGATTACAATCCGCTGACGCCTATGAGCGCGGACAATGTGAACGGACATCTGCTGTTCGGCACCACAGGACACGACGTAG
This sequence comes from bacterium, assembly GCA_963651655.1. Taxonomy (GTDB): domain Bacteria; phylum Bacillota; class Clostridia; order Lachnospirales; family Lachnospiraceae; genus Blautia_A. The sequence goes on from CAVJRB010000434.1 coordinate 4,783, forward strand.
TGATAACTGTCTGCAACGGCAAGATCCTGATGAAAGACAGAGA
>CAVJRB010000435.1:0-4079 GCA_963651655.1 bacterium
AACGACGTGGAAATCATTAAGTCCCCCACGTGGACTACAGCTTTATCCAAGCTGCCAGGCTCGATGCCCAGTTAAGACATCTAACGAAATGGAAGTTTATCCTGCTCCATCTGCAGCCCAACTTTTAACGATGCTCTTACATCGAGAACATTACTATTCTTATTTTTATTATACGCAATCCACCTCAAAATACAACCCTAAAAGCAGAAAAAATATCGACAAATAATGCCAAAATCTACCACCAGGCACTACCATCATTTGCATATTATTTTTCTCTATTTCGCAGCTTTTGCGTGTTCTACGAAAATATGGCGGATGCTTTCGTATTCGCCCAGGCCTTTGAGGACGGTTTGTACTTCATAACCTTTCTGGCTGATGATGGTTTTCCAGGAATCTGGTTCGTCGCCGGCCATGTCGTTCTTGGCGTGGTCTCCTGCCACGATCATAAGAGGGGCGATTACCACTTTCTTTGGTCCGCATTTTTCTAACTGCTTTAATACCTGGGAAATTTCCGGATAGCCTTCTACGGTTCCCACGATCACATTTTCGTAGCCCATATCCTTAAATCTGTAATCAAGGGCTGCATAAACGGCGTTGGCGTAGTGCTCGGTTCCATGTCCCATAAGAACCAGTGCGGTGTCCTGATTTCCGATTGCCGGGAATGCCTCTGCAATTGCTTTCACTACAAGTTCATTGTCCTCTTCAGTAGTCAGAAGGGGTGTGCCAAAGACCACGGACTGGAACTGACCTGCATATGTAAGGACGTCCTCTTTCATAAGGTCATTTTCCACACCGTTCATTACGTGGGTTGGCTGAACGATCACATCTGTGATGCCGTCTTCTAACATGCGCTCCATGGCTTCTTTTACATTGTCATAATGAATGCCGTCTCTTTTTTCCAGTCTGGCAAGAATCATTTTGCTGGTCCATGCCCGGTAAAGACTGCAATCCTCAAATGCTGCTTTTAAGTCTTCCTCAATGGCATCGATTGTTACTTTTCGGGTGTCGCTGTGGCTGGTTCCGAAGCTCACTGCGAGAATTGCTTTTTTGGCTGTTTCGCCCATTTTGATTTCCTCCATAATTCCGATCATTTTCATACATGGTCCTGCCGCTTACAGGTACCATGCCCATTTCGTAACGATTAAATGCCTCCGCGTATTCCTGAAATTTGATATTTTCAGACAAATTTTATTATAACTTAACCTGTATGCTGAGTAAAGAAAATTTTTTATAAGCCCAAGTACAGCGAATATTAAGTAACCGCTATATTGACTTGTCTGATTTTTCATATGCCGCGTTGTCGTCGGTCGCCGTAGCCACCGCTACGCCTCCCTCCTTCGCCTTGCATATGAGAAAATCATCCTGCGTCAATATAGCAGAAACTTAATTTTCGCTGTACTAGTTGCCCGGCGGGGACATTTATGGTAAATTCTATCTGGAGGTGTACAGACTTATGACAGAAAATCAGAACAAAGTAATAGAACTTGTTAAGCAGACCAAGCCCCTGATTTTTCAGGAAATGACCTATGAGAAGGTGACGGAAAAAGGGGCTGCGGATTATGTGACAAATGTGGATGTGGCAGTGCAGAATTTCCTGAAGGACGCCCTTGCCAAAGAGTTTCCGGATATTGCATTAATTGCGGAGGAAAAAGAAAATCTTGGGCTGGATCCAGCGAAATCCTACTGGATTCTGGATCCCATTGACGGAACTACCAACCTGATCCGGGATTACCACCTCAGTGCAGTGTCCCTGGGACTTTATGAAAATGGGGAAATTACCTTCGGAGTTGTTTACAATCCGTTTACAGAAGAACTTTTCTGTGGGGCAAAGGGCGAAGGTGCATTTTTAAATGGAACGCCAATCCACGTTTCGGACCAGCCGGAATTTAAGGATGCGGTAGTTTCCTTTGGCTCTTCCCCTTATGAGAAAAACCGGGCGAAGGATCTGTTCCCGGTATTTTATAACGTATTTATGAACTGCGCAGATTTCAGAAGAACCGGATCTGCTGCCCTTGACCTCTGCTATGTGGCATGCGGCAGACAGCATGCATTTCTGGAGCAGAACCTGAAGCCATGGGATTACAGCGGCGCTACAATCATTCTAAAAGAAGCAGGCGGCACCATCTCTGACTGGAAAAATGAGAAGCTACCTTATCTTGCCAATGCGGATATTCTGGCCTGCGTGCCCCAATTTCGGGAAATACTGCTTCAGTTAATTGAGCAGAAATGTTAATCCATATCACCAACTCTCCGTCATTGTAAAAAGACGGAGAGTTGGTTAGCAAAACATCCTACGGTATTCTGGCAGAAATTATTCCGCCGTGTACTCTCTTACCCGCAGCGGGATTCCCAGCTTTTCTGCCACTTTGCGGCTTTTCTCGATGTTCTCTTCCCCGATGCAGTCTACTACTGTAAATTTCACATTTTCTGTATACTGCTTGCAATCTGCGGCAAATTTCAGCATTGCATCAAAGGCTTTCTCGCCGTATGCCGGGCGGACTACTTCGTTGTAGGATTTGGCATCCGGCATGTTCAAGCTGATGGAAACTACGTCTACTGCGGAACAGACTTCTTTTGCAATGGAACGCTTGTTGATCAGGTCTCCAAGACCGTTGGTATTCAGGCGAAGCTTGATTCCTGCACAGGGGTTTCCGTCCCGGTCAAGATGTGCCGGATATTTTCTTCGCATGTACTCGCTGACTGCGATCAGCTTGTCCAGTGCCATGGTTGGCTCTCCGTAGCCGCAGAAGACAGCTTCTTTATATCCTGAGAAATCAAACGCATCGATTGCCTTGTAAATTTCCTCCATAGTGGGTTCTTTGTCAAACCATAACATCTTTGCCTCTCCTACAGAATCCCCATTGTTTCGGATACAGAAAGTACAGTTGCAGGGACATTTATTCGTCAGATTGAAATACACTTCATCATTATAACAATACACAATATCAGCCATGATATACACACCTTTCTATCTCATTACCGCTCACTCTCTTTAGCATTCCAAGCAAGCAGTAGTTTTCTAATTTCGGCTGCCATTTAACATTTCAAAAAATACTTTTTTCCAATGCCTGGTTATTCTGATTTATTACCTGGGACGGCTTTACAGGGAACACACAATTCGCCAAGATATTTCTCAAAGCAAACCCCATCGTTCCGGTCGGTTCCCTCTTTTACGGTTTCCGAAATTGCTTTGGAGAGAAAATCCACTGCCAGTTTCACGCAGTCCATCATGGACATTCCCCGCACCAGGCCTGCGCTTAAAATGGAAGCGAACAGATCTCCGGTTCCGGAATAGCTGCCGCCCTCTTTCCTGGCAAAATACCAGGAGAGCGCACCATTTTCCATTACCAGATTTCCCATCTGGGTTTGCACTTCCTCTGTACCTATCTTCACTGCCTGGATTTCTTTTTCATATTCAATCCCGGTAATCACTGCTGCCTGCAGATGAAAGCGCTCCGCCAGCTCTTCCCCGATTTTCCCAATCTGCTCCAGGCGTTTCTCCCCGGCCAGGGCCATCAGGGATGCATATCTTTTTTCCATCTCTGACTTCCCGTACAGCAAAAGCAGCGCTTCCGTAAGGTTCGGCGTGATCACCTGGGCACAGCTTACCAGCTGAAGCATTTTTGCCCGAAGATTTTCTGTGTAAATCCCGTAAGCGCTGCCATTGTCTCCCATTACCGGGTCCACCAGCACCATGGTCTCCGGGCTTCGAAATCTTCTGAAAAAGTCCAGGATCTTGTCTGCCTGTTTCTCATCTGCCAGAAATCCGGTATAGATTCCATCCGGGGCAAAACCAAGCTTCTCCCACTCATCCATAACTTTTTCCATATGGTCTGTGTAATCACAGGCATAGTAGGACGGGTAGCCAGTCTGGTTGCTGAGAACTGCCGTGGGAAGAGGCACTGCCTGCACGCCCATTACCGAAATTACGGGAATGGCGGCTGTCAGCGAACATTTCCCCAACCCGGACAGATCCTGAATTACTGCTATTTTCTTCAAATCTATCACTCCTGCAAAGATGTTAGGTTACTGTTCACTCCGTGCCCAGTAACACGCTTCGCGATGCACAGAAATCATGC
>CAVJRB010000436.1:0-3429 GCA_963651655.1 bacterium
ATATTCTATCTCCAACACAGCTGAGTACGGCGATTACATCACAGGACCGAAGCTTATCACAGAAGAGACCAAGAAGACTATGAAGAAGATCCTTTCCGACATTCAGGACGGTACTTTTGCAAAAGAGTTCCTGCTTGACATGAGCCCAGCTGGACGTCAGGTTCACTTCAAAGCCATGAGAAAGAAAGCTGCTGAGCATCCATCAGAGAAGGTTGGCGAAGAGATTCGTAAGCTTTACAGCTGGAACGGCGAAGATAAGCTGATCAACAACTAATTTTAACTATAAAGAAATCCGGGGCGACCCGGATTTTTTTATGAAAAGATGTTGGAATAAATGTATTGTTATTATAGCAGGAAGTGTGTTAAAATAACAACATATATTGATGGGGAGAATTTTCCATCATACAATGACTCAGGAGGAATACAAAAATGGGAATGACAATGACTCAGAAGATCCTGGCAGCGCATGCAGGCCTGGATCATGTAGAAGCAGGACAGCTTATAGAGGCACAGCTTGACCTTGTTCTTGGAAACGATATTACGTCTCCGGTTGCCATCCACGAAATGGACAAGATGACCGTAGATACCGTATTTGACAAAGACAAAATCGCACTGGTAATGGACCACTTTATCCCCAATAAGGATATCAAATCTGCAGAGCACTGCAAATGTGTCCGTGAATTTGCCTGTCGCCACGACATTACCAATTATTTTGACGTAGGACAGATGGGAATCGAGCATGCCCTTCTTCCAGAGAAAGGCCTGACAGTAGCTGGCGATGTGATCATCGGAGCAGACTCTCATACCTGTACATACGGAGCTCTCGGAGCATTTTCCACAGGTGTTGGAAGTACTGATATGGCAGCCGGAATGGCTACCGGCAAAGCATGGTTCAAGGTTCCGTCCGCAATCAAATTCAATATTGTGGGCAAACCTAAGAAATGGGTAAGCGGTAAGGATGTGATCCTTCACATTATCGGAATGATCGGTGTAGACGGAGCCCTTTACAAATCTATGGAGTTCGTAGGCGAGGGCATTAAGAACCTGTCTATGGATGACCGTTTCACAATTGCCAACATGGCCATCGAGGCAGGCGGAAAGAACGGAATTTTCCCGGTTGACGACCTTGCTATTGAATACATGAAAGAGCATTCCAAACGTCCGTTTATTGCATATGAGGCTGACGAGGATGCTGTTTATGAGGCAGAGTATACCATCGACCTTAGCACACTTGAGCCGACAGTTGCGTTCCCGCATTTACCGGAGAACACCAAGACCATTTCCGAGATCAAAGAGCCGGTTGTTGTGGATCAGTCTGTAATCGGTTCCTGTACAAACGGCCGTATTGATGACCTTCGTGTTGCCGCCCAGATTCTGAAGGGACGTAAAGTGAAGAAAGGTCTTCGCTGCATCGTGATCCCGGCTACTCAGGCTATTTACCTGCAGGCAATGGAAGAGGGACTTCTGAAGATCTTTATTGAGGCTGGCGCAGTGGTAAGCACACCGACCTGCGGACCGTGCCTTGGCGGATATATGGGAATCATTGCAGCAGGCGAGCGCTGCATTTCCACTACCAACCGTAACTTTGTTGGACGTATGGGACATGTGGATTCTGAAGTTTATCTTGCAAGCCCGGCAGTTGCCGCTGCAAGTGCCGTAACCGGATATATCTGTGCACCGGAAGAATTAGGATTATAAGGAGGAGTACCCATCATGCAGGCAAAAGGCAGAGTATTTAAATATGGAGACAATGTAGATACAGACGTTATTATCCCGGCCCGTTATCTGAATTCCTCAGATCCGGCTGAGTTGGCAACCCATTGTATGGAAGACATCGACAACACTTTCGTAAAGAGAGTGCAGAAGGGTGATATTATCGTAGCAACCAAGAACTTTGGCTGCGGTTCTTCCCGTGAGCATGCGCCGATCGCCATCAAGGCAGCAGGCGTAAGCTGTGTGATCGCTGAGACATTTGCCAGAATCTTTTACCGCAATGCCATCAACATCGGCCTCCCCATCATCGAGTGCCCGGAAGCAAGCAAGGGAATCGATGACGGTGACGAAGTAGAAGTAGATTTCGACTCCGGTATGATCTACAACCGCACCAAAGGCACCCAATTCAAAGGCCAGGCCTTCCCAGAATTCATGCAGAAGATCATCAAAGCCGAAGGACTTGTGAATTATATTAATGCACAGCACTGATTCAATTATAAAACGTGAAGCTCTAGGAATGGGCTTCACGTTTTACAATATATAATGTGCTGCAAATGGGGTATATAGATATGCAGTTTCGAAATAAATATAGTTTAACCCCGCAGCAGAACCTTTTTCTTGCCAAGAAAAAATGGGATGAAAATGTATACTGCGGAATGAAAATGGAAAACAGAGCGGTAACTTTTCCACAGACTCAGACGATATTAAATGGTGTCAATGTACCAAATGTGCAGTTGGATGATATACAGGCAATTCTGAATATGAGAGATGCGTGGAAATATCTGCTTAGTACAGCGGAAGAGCCCGTTACATTTGAGTACTGGTGTAAATTAAATGAATATATAGCAAGAAATGAGGCTTTGGAATGGGGAAAGCTCAGAACCGGATCGGTTGGCATTTCCGGAACAGATTATGAACCGCCGATTCCCCAGAAAGATAAAACAGCAGCAGAATTAGATGAAATACTATCTGCAAAAGATGCTTCAGCAACCGATCAGGCATTGTCTGCGTTTACCTGGGGAACAAGGGGAAAGTTTTTCTGGGATGGAAACAAACGCACAAGCCTAATGCTGGCCAATAAGATTCTGATTTTAGGCGGCGCCGGAATCATGACAATTACAGATAAATATATGGAGCAGTTTAACAGTTTGCTGCTTGATTTTTATAATATAGGTGAAGAGAAAGCCTTGAAAGAATTCCTGTATGAGAATGCAATTCAGGGAATTACAATATAATTTACGTACACAAAAAAGTCTGAAGCAATCGCTCCAGACTTTCATTGTAATCGGGGCAACAGGATTTGAACCTGCGACCTCACGGCCCCCAGCCGTGCGCGCTACCAAGCTACGCCATACCCCGAAACGATTAACATCATACCAGATTTAAAATAAAAATGCAACTGTTTTTTTTATAAAATCAAAGGAACTTATGTGGAAATATGGCCGCGCAAATTTCTCATTGACAAAATGCGGCAAAAATGTTAATGTATTAACCACAGGATAATAAGAGAAATGCTTTGATAAGGAATAGTATACAGGAACCAGAGCGCAGAGAGCTGTCGGTCGGTGTAAGACAGCGGAAGGAATCTGTAGAACTCGCCTTGGAGCAGCTGCTTGAAATTGCCCGCATAGACTGCATATCAGCAAGAGTAGACGCAGACGGCTTCCACCGTTACCAGGAGAGGATATAAGGAGTGATCCCGTATCCGTTGAGTGT
>CAVJRB010000437.1:0-8582 GCA_963651655.1 bacterium
GAAATGAACTATGCAAAAACAGTGGAAAAATGGGGAACCCTTGAGGTTACAGTTAAGGGACCGAAGGAGGGAAATCCTTTTTGTGACCAGTGGATCAAGGGAACTTTTGAGTGCAAAAATGAGAAGAAAACAGTAGACGGTTTCTATGATGGAGACGGTGTTTATAAAGTAAGATTTATGCCATCTTTTGTGGATACATATACATTTAAAATCGAATCTTCCTTCCAGACAGAAAGCGCAGAAGAAGTCAGCGGCAGTTTTGAAGCTGTAGCACCTTCCGCAGACAATCACGGTCCAGTCCGCGTAGCCGGAACTTATTACCTGGCTTATGAGGACGGCAAGCCTTATCATTGTATTGGAACTACCTGTTATGTATGGAACCTGCAGAATGAAAAGCTTCAGGAGCAGACCCTGAAAACCCTGGAAGAAAATGCGTTTAACAAAATCCGCTTCTGCATTTTCCCCAAGCACTACGATTACAACCTTCACGAGCCAATCACCTACCCATATGAGGGAACACCCTGCGACACTTCTGAATTAAATGAGAACAATTTCGCCGAATACAACGGCTGTGCAACGGGAAATGACTGGGACTTCACCAGATTCAATCCGGCACATTTCCAGCACATCGAGGAATGTATTAAGAAGCTGATGGCCCTTGGCATCCAGGCAGATCTGATCGTAATGCATCCATACGACAGATGGGGATTTTCCATGATGAAAGCAGAAGATGATGACCGCTACTGGAAATATGTTCTGGCACGTTTTTCCGCATACCGCAACGTATGGTGGTCACTGGCCAATGAGTACGATCTGATGCACGAGAAAACTCTCGCAGACTGGGAGAGATATGCCGCAATCATTTGTGAAAAAGACCCATACCATCACCTGAGATCCATCCACAACTGCAAAGCTTACTACGACTATAACCTGCCATGGGTAACCCACTGCAGCATCCAGCGAACCGAAACCTACCGTTCCTCTGAGCTAGTAAATGATTGGCGCGAGAAGTACCACAAGCCAGTCGTTCTGGACGAAATCTGTTATGAAGGAAACATTCAGTTTGGCTGGGGAAACATCAGCGGAGAAGAAATGACCAGAAGATTCTGGGAGGCATTCTGCCGCGGCGGATATCCGGGACACGGCGAAACTTACCTCAGCCCGGACCGCATTCTCTGGTGGTCACACGGCGGAGTCCTGCACGGAACCTCCCCGGAACGTATCAAGTTCCTGGCAAAAATCATGGAAGAAACCCCAGGCCTTGGCGTAGAACCAATGCCCTGCAAATGGGATGAAGTTGCCTGCCGCGCAGCTGGTTTCCCGGCAAGAAAGGATTACTTTATTTACTATTATACATTCATGCGCCCAAGCTTCCGTGACTTCTATTTCGACGATACCACAGAGTATCAGGTAGAGATCATTGATACCTGGGAAATGACCATCACAGACGGCGGAATCCACAAAGGAAAATTCCGCGTCCAGCTTCCAGGCAAGGAATATATTGCGGTGAGAATCAAAGCGGTAAAATAAGAAAGCAGCTGGAATGATGGTGCAGATATTCCAGCTCCAAGGTTAGATTTTGCATGAAATAAGGCCGATCATTTGTGCGATAAAAAGCACATAAATGATCGGCCAACTTATATCGTTTTTTATTAAGCGAAATTTTTCATAGATTGTGATGCATAGATATGCGTTAGCAATAACTTTAGGCGACGGCGCCTGTCGGCAACAGTTATTTCACTTCTTTCATCCTCACCGCCATATATTGCCTGGCGCCCATCTTAATCCGAATTTTTCCTTCATAAACCGCTGGAAGTTCTTCTGTGGTCATATTCCAGGTGTCGATCAATTCGATTTTGTACTTCTTTCCAGCTGGTAAAGTGTAGTTGCGGTACAGCGGGCGGAAGAAGCCGTAGTAGTACAGGAAGTAGCTTTCACCGTCGTGGAGGCATACGGAATCCCAGTTTTCTTCGTGGTTTTCCGGGGTGAGAGTAAGAGGCTGGATGTCATCTGGAAGCTGTGCCATCTGCTCTTTCAGGAAAGCAATTCTGGCTGTGCTTTCCCCGTGAAGGGTGCCGCCGTGAGCCCACCAGATCTGGTCGCCCTGGTCTACATAGGTCTCGCCGTGGGACAGATATCCGCCGCGCATGCAGCCTTCCCAAAAACGTCTGGTCAGCTCCTGTGCAGTCAGGCAGCCCCATCCGAAATCAATGTTTCCTTCGTATCCAACTTCATCTACAATCACAGGTTTGCGGTACTGATTTCTCCAGTCAGTAACCATTTCTGCGGTCTTGTAAACATCCACACGCTGAACGCTTACATGTGTGATCCAGGATCTGTTATGGTCAAAAAGCGGAACACAGTTGTGGATGGAACGGAGGTGTCCGTACGGGTCATTTTCCATTACAACTCTTGCGTAAGTATTCCAGTCCTCGACAGTTTTCTGCGGCATAAGATCGTACTCATTTGCCATGGACCACCAGATATTTTTGAAGTGGGAAAGACGTCTTGCGACATAGGATAAGTAGAAAATATCCTGCTCCTTTGTCATTTTGGAAAAGCCCCAGCGGTCGTATGGATGAAGAAGAATGATGTCTGCTTCAATGCCAAGCTCGTCCAGCTGCTGGATTCTTTTTTCCAGATTTTCAAAGAAAACATTGTCAAATCGGGTGAAATCAAAGCCGTCTTTTGCGTTTCCCTGGAAGGCATATCTTTCCGGATCTGTGGTGTTGTAGGTGTAGAATTTGGGGAAAATACACATTCTGATCTTGTTAAAAGGAGCATTTTTCAGTGTTTCCAGAGTCTGCTCCTGAACCTGCTCGGACTGGTTGACCCATGCGTAGCAGGTGGTTCCAAAAGGCTGAAATCTGGTGCTGTCTTCGTATGCAAAATGGAATTCATCCTCTGTTACATAGAAGTTTACTTCCTTCTTTGGAAGTACATCTTTTTTCAGGCACACACGTCCATGGTTATTTGCTGCGGCTGGTGTGCAGAGAAATTCACCTGTCTGGCCGTCCAGCTGCGGGTCGCTGCTGTGTGTCTCATAAGTCCAGGTACCTTCTGCCTGAGGCATGAAACGGATGCCGTATTTACCATGATCTTTGTAAAAACCTTTTACGGTAAGCTTCTGGATTCCATTGGAAAAATCAGCGGTAAGCTGCACATCCTGGAATGGATTTCCCTGGGATGTTCCGGAAAGTTCCAGGTCAAATACTTTATATTTTTCTACTGTTTTTGCCATAATTTTTCCCTTCTTTTTGAAAACTTTTATGCTCTTTTAGCACGTTTTTCAAGGTCTTCTACAATATGTCCATACTCTTTGTCAAGTTTGTAGAATAACAGGATGATGAACATGATCGCGAACACAACAAGCGGTACATATAAGAAGATAACGCGGATTCCGCTGATTGCGGAAGCTGGCTGTGCAGCGGAGGAGCTTACGAAACCAAATGCTGCAAGTACCCAGCCAAGAACTGCGGAGCCGATACCGGAACCGATCTTCTGGCCGATGGAGTTTGCGCTGAAAACAAGGCCCTCTGCGCGGATGCCGGATTTCCAGTCGTTGTACTCAACTGTGTCAGCAAGCATTCCGTACATAACACCGGAAAGAGCTGCGTTTCCAACACCTTTGATGATTGCTGCAATGTAAAGAACTGCATAGCTGGTTGGGTTTAACAGTACCATTGCATATCCGATAAAGGAAATAGCAACACCGGAGATGGCGATTTTCTGTTTACCAATCTTGCGGATAATACCTGTGCATACTGCAAATGCTGCGAAAGAAGCAATGTTCTGGAAAATGGAAAGGTTTCCAACCAGGCTGTCATCGTTCATAATGTACTGTGCATAGTATACGTTTACACCGATAAAAGCATTTACTACGCTGTTTAAAAAGAAGATTGCAAGAAGAATCATCCAATATTTATTTTTAATAAGGCTTTTCAGAGCCTGTGGGATGTTGACTTTTTCTTCAGATCCGGCTTTCTTTGCTTCTTCTGTAACTGCTTCTTTGGTGGTGAAGAATACAATCAGGAAAAAGATGATCGCAACGACACCGTAGATCAGGAAAGTTTTCTGCCATGCGGAAGAATCATTTCCGAAATATTTAACAAGTGGAAGAGTTGCTGCGTTTACGACCATACCGCCGCCAAATGCGAATACCATTTTGGAAATATTCAGGTAGCCACGCTCGGTTTGGTTCTTGGTCATAAGAGCTGCAAGGGAACCGAATGGCAAGTTGATTGCGGTGTATACAACAGTTACTGCCAGGTTGTAAGTGAGAAACGCATAGATAATTTTACCTGTGGTTCCAAAATCCGGTGCTGTGAACATGAGAACAAGTGACACTGCAAATGGAATGCACCACCACAGAAGCCAGGGTCTTGCTTTACCGTGTTTGCTATGGATCTTTTCCATCAGAGAACCAACGATCAGGTCGCTGACGCCGTCCAGGAGACGGGAAACCAGAAGAATGGTTCCAACTACACCTGCGCCAAGTCCTGCAACATTTGTGAGGAAATAGGTGAAGAAGGAATTGACTGGTGTGTACATCATGTTGTTTGCGAAATCACCGACGCCGTAGCCGATACGTTCTTTCATATGTAGGGAACGATTTTCGCCTTCATATGCATTGTCTGTGCCTTTCATTTTGTTTACCTCCGTACATTTTTTTAAACTTGTTTTAAACTTTATGGCTATATTTTAATCATAATTCAACGAAAATTCAACAGGATAATCACAAAAACAGGGTTTTCTCCGTTTTACATAAAGGGATTCTGTGGGTTTTGCACATATTGATACAAAAACAGGGCGGATTTAAACAAAATCGTTTAAATCCGCCCTGAAAGAGGGTGTTCGTTTACAGGCTTTGTCTGAGCAGGATATCTGGCTGTGCGTAGATTTTGACCCGGGTAGTCCACTGCTGGTGGATTTCTTTGTCCAGCAGGTCCATAGCTATGGCCGCACGCTCGGCGTGAGGGATTCTGACCTGAGTCAGCTTGGCACCGGAAAGAATGTAATCCGGAATCTCGTCAATGCCGATTGCCTTCACCCGGTCGGGAAATTTGATTCCCCGCTTGCGAAGAGCGGTAGTGACACCGATGGAAATCTGGAAGTTTTCAAAAAGAAATCCTTCCGGAAGGGGATTGCGCTCCATCCAGGAGAGCATGTTTTCGGTAATTGCGGGAATGGTGTTGCCAAGCTCTACGATGTCGCTTTTTGCGGGCATATGGTTTTTGCCGATGAGTGTGTTGCGAAAAGCATCCCTGCGTTTCTGGAAATTGTAGATATTTTTTCCCGTGCACAGATATTTAATATCGGATGCGCCTGCCTGATAGAGCAGATCCAGGCTGTTTTTTACTGCGCTTTCGTTGTCAATGCAGACACTGTTGTATTTGCCGTCGGGGGCTTCGTAGTCGTAAAGTACAATGGGCTTGTTGATTTTTTCCAGAATGGGATAGTCGGCAGGCTGCATTTCTGTGGCAAAAACAATGACGCCAGCAACAAGCTCGGTGTTGCATTCTTCGATAACCACATTGGTTTCGTATTCCGTTTCATTAATGTAGGAAAGGCCGTAGAGATAGCCGCGGGTTCTTGCTTCTGTGTCAAAGGTACGCAGAACTTCGGTCCACAGATCCAGCTCCGGATCGCAGACAACCTGCTTGCGGTGATTGATGATCAGCACCTTGATCAGCTGGTGAGAGACGCCCGGAGTGCGAAAATCTGAGGTTTCCGGGAGCACGCCGCCGTTGTTTTCCAGTTCTTTGATGCATGCCAAAACCCTTTGGCGGGTCTGTTCGTTTACGCCGGGCTTTCCGTTTACTGCAAGGGAGACGGTGGCTTTGGAAATGCCAAGATGTCTGGCGACATCGACCATTTTTACTTTCATAGGGATACCTGCCTTTCCTGGGAAATTGTGGTTGTTGGAAACTGCTTACGGGTGAAGTAGTATGGTTTACTATGTTTATATTTAAACATTTTAAACTATTGATTTAAACAAGTCAAGGAGGAAAACAGGCGCATATAAAGCCTAATTCTGATTGGCGGGCACTTCCTTCTCTACCCACAGCTGAAGAGCTTCAATAGCCCGGGAAACTTTTTCCAGATTTTCCTGGATGCTGGAAAAATCAGGAATCTCGTCCTCGGAGATTTTTCCATCTCTGGAAATTTCAATCAGGCGGTTGGTGAGCGGGTAAACAGCATTTAAGGAAGCAACGGTTTCCAGAATGATTGCCGGAAGCTCGGTCATCTCTATAGAAGGAACGTATTTCATACCGATCGGACATTCATGTGAGCAATAGTAGTTGCAGAGCTCCGGGGCATTGTAGACCTGGGACATGCGGATCACATCCTCGGGGGCAGGCTGTGCTTTCTCGTTTTCGATGCGCTCTAAGCGGTCTTCGGAAATAAATTCAAGAAGCTCGGAGGCTTTTTCCCGGGTGAGGTTGTCTTCCTCACGCAATTGCTGGTAAATGGTTTTATTTTCTCTGGTGGATTTTCTTCCCATGGATTTTTCCTTTCCCTGCTGTATTACGAATATTTCGGATGCGTTTGGCTTTTTTGTGCTACGCTGAAATTCATATTACGCAGCGTCTGCGGAATAATTGGGGTTATTCCGCAATAAATGCGGTGTATTTTCCCAGGCAAAAACACTATAATCATCCCATAAAGTTCAATACAACATCTGTTAAAGATTACGGAAAACTTTTAAACTGGCTTTCCGGTCTGGATTTAGTATAACACGAAAGAAGAGGGAAATGAAATGGAAGGTTACAATTTACAGAAAGAAATGAGTGAAGCGATACAGGCTGGTGAAAACGCATTGTACAGCCTGAGAGCAGCAAGGGAAGAGCTTCAGAAAGCTGGAAACTGGGGAATCGTGGACTTGTTCGGTGGCGGTTTTGTTACAAATCTGATCAAGCATTCCAAAATGGATAACGCTTCCCATCTGATGGAAAACGCCAAATATGATCTGAAGAAGTTCCAGAAAGAGCTTCGGGATGTGACGATCAATACGAATTTGTCAATTGACTGCGGCGGTTTTCTTACATTTGCCGATTTCTTCTGGGACGGCGTGGTTGCCGACTGGCTGGTACAGTCGAAAATCAATGATGCAAAGCGTCAGGTTGATGATGCGATTGCACAGGTGGAGCAGATCCTTAGAAGACTGAGGCAGTATTAAAATTTTGAATGACAGGCATAGATGACACAGCAAATATTCGGTGATCGCCATACTGCCCTGAATGGTTTTTAAGAAATCAGGTTTAAGGTAATGACAGTAGCTGAAATGAAGTTTTTGATTAGATAGAAAAAATGGAGGAAAAAATTATGTTGACACTTATTATAATTGTTTTAATTCTTATGGCAATTTGCAGACCGCGCCGTTGCAGAGGTTTTGGCCCGTATCATCACCATCATCACGGCCCGTTCTTCGGACCTCCGATGGGTGGCCCGAGAGGCCCTCATGGTCCTATGTGCGGCGGCCCTTTTGATCACGGCCCTGGTGGTCCATTTGGTCCTGGCCCTGGCGGACACAGAGGTCCATTTGGTCCTGGCCCCAGATGGTAAATGATTTACAGGGAAAATATTAAAATTGGATGACTGGAAATGTCTCTAACATTCTATCTGGAATGCAGGGATATTTCTGGAGAACAATTCAGATTATAATTATAAAATCCGGAACTTCAATTTTGGGTCAAAGTTCCGGATTTTTTATATGCGGAAAGTCTTTTTCAAACACGCTCCAGACTGCCATTGAGTATGAAATAAATTTAGGAATACTGCTTCTTATAATTTTCGCCCCAGTCCCACATTGCATCCATGATGGGCTTCAAACTGTAGCCAAGCTCAGTTAAGGTGTATTCTACTCTTGGCGGCACTTGGGCGTAAACCTTGCGGGTAAGCAGACCAGATTCCTCCATCTGGCGAAGCTGCGAGGTGAGAACTTTCTGGGACACTGTGCCAATAGATTTGCGCAGCTCACCGAACCGTTTGGTGCCAGTAAGCAGGTCGCGGAGGATAAGTACTTTCCATTTATCGCTGATGAGAGTGAGAGTAGTTTCCACCGGACATGCCGGGAGATTAGGAACTGTGGACTGGGATGTTGATTCATTCTGTTTTTCCATTGTGATGATACTCCTTATATGAAAATGACTGCAGTTTTATGTTTAATGTTGCAGAGCGTGTTTGAAAATCATTTCAGAAATCTGTACGCCCGCTTGGCGGTATATTTTGCTCGAATTCAGTTGCCGTAGCCCGCTACGGCGCCCTCGTCAGGACAAAATCTCTCACAAACTGTGACGCACATCTTGCAGAAAGCTTTTTGGGGGCCCGCTCTAAGGCTTTATAAGACTGATTTACATTTATGAATCTGCCGCAAACCCTTGATTTTACACAATAGTTTCCTCCAGGTAACTACAGCACAATATTGTGCTTACTTTACGATTGAGCCTTATGGATTTATTATAAATTCAGCGAAAGGGAAATGCAACCTTTCAAAAACAAATAAATAATTTTGACGGAGGATTTTGTTACTGTTCAAGGGTATGCATAGGTCATTGTGAAAAGTGACGAAATTTATATTT
>CAVJRB010000438.1:0-3497 GCA_963651655.1 bacterium
GTTTTGATCGGCAGCCTGTTAACTGGTCCAGGCTGCCAGATTACATATGGGTATGCAGGGGAAAATAGCTGGGATACGGCTGTCCTTTTCCAGGAAGAGCCATCTGGTGTAAATATTTCCGACACAGATACGCAGCAGGAAGCTGCCAGCGGCAGTACCGCGGATACCAATAGCCAGGAAGAAAATACCGGGGACAATACTCTGGATACGAATACGCAGCAGGAAAATGTCTCGACTTCGACCCCAGCCACAGACAACACCCTCGTCCAGGCGCCCTCCGCTCTTCTCATGGAAGCTACTACCGGCACTGTAATCTACGAAAAAGACCCGGACACCCGCCGCAGTCCTGCCAGCATCACAAAAATCATGACTCTGATCCTGATTTTTGATGCATTAGAAAATGGTACCCTGAAAATGACGGACACCGTCACCACCAGCGCCTACGCCAAATCCATGGGCGGCTCCCAGGTTTTCTTAGAAGAAGGGGAAACTCAGGATGTGGAAACCATGATCAAGTGCATCGTGGTTGCATCCGGCAACGATGCCAGCGTGGCAATGGCGGAGCACATCGGCGGCAGCGAGCAGGAATTTGTCCGCCAGATGAACGAGCGGGCAGCAGGCCTTGGCATGGAAAACACCCATTTCGTAGACTGCTGCGGTCTGACAGACTCTACCGACCATTACACCACTGCCCGGGATATCGCCCTGATGAGCCGTGAACTGATCACCAAATATCCAAAAATACTGGAATATTCCTCCATCTGGATGGAAAATATCACTCACGTCACCAGACAGGGCTCCAAGGAATTCGGCCTGACCAACACTAACAAGCTTCTTCGAAGCTACGAGGGATGTGTCGGCCTGAAAACCGGAAGTACCAGCCTTGCCAAATATTGTGTATCCGCAGTTGCCGCCCGAAACGGCATCACTCTGATTTCCGTAGTCATGGCAGCACCCGATTACAAGGTCCGCTTCAAGGATGCGGCTGCCATGCTGAACTACGGCTTTTCCAAATGCAGTCTCTATACCGACGAAAATCCCGAGAAACTCCCTTACGTCGAAGTCCGAAAAGGAACCAAACCCACAACCGAAGTAAAATATGAAAAAACCTTCCAGTATCTAAGCTGTGACGGCAAAACCATAGGCGATGTCCAGACGAAGCTGAATCTGAATCCCCAGGTCCAGGCCCCTGTAAAAGAAGGGGACATTGCCGGAACCCTGGAATACTATGAAAATGGCAGAAAACTAGGCGAAATCCATGTGCTTTTCACAGAAACCATAGAAAAAGCCACCTACAAAAACTGCCTGGAAAAAATAATTACAGAAGCATTTTGACAAAACAGTCCCTGTCGGTTTATAATAAACTCTGTATGAAAATTTTTGCTGCTGTCTTACCAAACGGACATGTCGCCTGCTGGCGGCATCACCATATATGAAAGCAGCAAAACCGGAGGAAAAACACATGGAACAGCAGAAAAAAGAGCCAGGCAAATTAAAGCTTCTGGCCCAATATTATAAACCATATAAGGGACTGTTTTTTGCAGACCTGTTTTTTGCATTTCTGGGAGCTGCAGTAACTCTGGTGATCCCCCTTTTAGTGCGCTATATTATGAGCACAGTGGGAGAAATGCCAGCCCAGGAAGCCAAAGCCATTATCCTGAAAATCGGCATAGGAATGCTGGCACTGATCCTGGTGCAGCTGGGAAGCCGTTATTTTATCACCTATTACGGACATATGATGGGTGCTTACATTGAGCACGACATGCGAAATGAAATCTTCAGCCATTATCAGAAGCTTTCTTTTGCATTTTACGATAATCAAAAAGTAGGCCATCTGCTTTCTCGAATCACAAGCGATTTATTTGACATCACAGAGCTTCTGCACCATGGACCGGAGGATATTCTGATCTCCGTGATCAAGCTGTTCGGAGCGCTGATCATTCTGATGAATGTGAAGCCCCAGATGGCGCTGCTTTGCTTTGCCATTGTAATCATTATGCTGATTTATGCGCTGGCTTACAATAAGAAAATGAAAAGCGCATTTAAGGAAAAACGCGTGCGTATGGGCGAGATCAACAGTCAGATCGAGGACAGTCTTTCCGGAATCCGCGTGGTGAAATCCTTTGGAAATGAGAAACGGGAGATCGAAAAATTCCGCAAGGGAAACGAGCGCTTCGTGGATGCCAAGAGAGTGACTTACCGCTACATGGCAGGTTACCACGCAGGCATGGACGCTTTTACCACCCTGATCACAGTTGCCGCTCTGGTTTCCGGCGCCATGTTCCTTGCATCCGGAAGCATTAGTGCTACAGACCTTGTGACCTTTCTTTTGTATATCAACAATTTCACCGAGCCGGTTACCAAGCTGGTAAACTTCACCGAGCAGTTCCAGAACGGCTACAGCGGTTACGACCGTTTCCTGGAAATGATGTCCATTGCGCCGGATATTGAGGACGCACCGGATGCAGTGCCGTTAGACCATGTGGAAGGCGACATTCGTTTTGAAAACGTATCCTTCCATTATGAGGATCATGATGACAAGGTCCTTTCCAATGTCAATCTGGAAGTGATGCCGGGAGATTACGTTGCCCTTGTAGGCACCTCCGGCGCAGGCAAAACCACCCTGTGCAGCCTGATCCCCAGATTTTATGATGTAACCGAGGGCACCATTTACCTGGATGGAAAAGACATCCGTAAGATCAAGCTGAAAGACCTTCGCCAGCAGATCGGAATTGTCCAGCAGGATGTATATCTGTTCGCAGGAAACATTATGGAAAATATCCGCTACGGCCGCCCGGATGCCACAGACGAAGAAGTCATCCGCGCAGCCAAACTTGCCAATGCCCACGATTTTATTATGGAAATGCCGGATAACTACGCAACAGATATCGGCCAGCGAGGCGTGAAGCTCTCCGGCGGACAGAAGCAGCGCCTTTCCATTGCAAGAGCGTTCCTGAAAAATCCGCCTATCCTGATCTTCGACGAGGCAACCTCTGCCCTTGACAACGAAAGCGAGAAGGTAGTCCAGGAGTCCTTAGAGCGCCTTGCCCAAAACCGAACCACCTTCGTCATCGCCCACCGCCTTTCCACCATCCGCAACGCAAGACGGATCCTGGTCCTCACCGAAGACGGAATCGCAGAAGAAGGCACCCATCAGGAACTGATGGAAAAAGACGGCGTGTATGCCAAGCTTTGTAAAGCTGGATTGTAAAAGTTACGAAAGGAAGACCGCACAATGAAAGAAATCCGAACAGAAGACGCAGTAGGCCACATCCTCTGCCACGACATTACCCAGATCATCAAAGACAAGAAAAAAGGCGTCCTCTTCTCCAAAGGCCACATTGTAAAAGAAGAAGACATCCCCCTCCTCCTCTCCGTTGGCAAAGAGCACCTCTTTGTCTGGGAAAAGAAAGAAGGCATTCTTCATGAAAACGAAGGCGCCGATATCCTCTACAAAATCTGCGCCGGCCCATCCATGCATGGAACCGACGTAAAAG
>CAVJRB010000439.1:0-6624 GCA_963651655.1 bacterium
GTCCGGCAGTGTCCCTTTTATGACACTGGGGCCGCTTTTATCCGCACTTTTTTTCCTTTTTTATAGAAAGGGAACCTATTTTTTACAAATTCAAGGAGGACATCATGAACATACAGCAAAAATCTCCGTCGATTTTGTGGGACTGCCACATGCACTCATCATTTTCCGCTGATTCTGACACTCCCACTGAGGATATGATACGCAGATCCATCGCACTTGGCCTTGAGGGGATCTGCTTTACTGAGCATCTGGACCCGGACTATCCTCCCACTCCTGATGATCTGGAATTTTCCCTTGATATTCCAGCTTACCATAAGCGGCTTATGGAGCTAAAGGAAGCTTATAAGGATCAGATCAGCATCCATTTTGGCATTGAGATCGGCCTGCAGCTTCATCTTGGCGAATATTTTCACAATCTTCTGGGAGAATATCCATTCGATTTCGTGATCGGGTCCTCCCATCTGGTTCACGGCGCAGACCCTTACTACCCGGAATTTTTCCAGGGCAGGGAGGAAGAACAGGCTTACAGGGAATATTTTGAATCCATTCTGGAAAATCTTTCTGCTTTTGATGAGATGGATACTTACGGGCATCTGGATTACATTGTCCGTTACGGTCCGAACCAGAACCGTTTCTATTCTTATAAGAAATACCAGGATATTCTGGAAGCGATCCTGAAAAAGCTGATTGAGAAAAATGTAGGGCTTGAGGTGAATACAGGGGGCTACCACTACGGCCTTGGGGAGCCGAATCCCTGCACCGCCATTATCCGCCGATATAAGGAACTGGGCGGCGAGATTGTCACCATCGGCGCTGACGCCCACGCACCGGAGAAAATCGGGTATGCATTTGATAAGGCCGCGCAGGTGCTGAGGGAATGCGGGTTTGAATATTATACGGTTTTTAAAGAGAGGAAGCCGGAATTTATCAAGCTGTGAATGCTTTCTGCAAGATGTACGTCACAATTTGTGGGAGATTTTGTCCGGATGAGGGCGCCGTAGCGAGCTACGGCAACTGAATTCGGGCAAAATATCCCGCAAAGTGGGGCGTGCAGATTGCGGGAATGATTTTTCAAACACGCTCTAGTAATTATTTCTGCACTTTCTCCAGAAACAGTGCAATAAGCCCTTTCTTTTCCCGCTCATGTGCCTTGTCGTACAGAGAGCGGCACCATTCAGTGATGACTTCGATCACTACCGGGGAGAAAGTCATCAAGATGAATACTAGGATGATCATTCCGAATTCCAGGGAGCCAAGTGCCAGCAGATTCTGCACGCATACAGCAGCAAAGAAGAAAATGAACTGCATGCCGTAGATGATAATCTTGCGGTATCGGCTAAGGGGCGCGTACACGGTTTTAAGGGCTGCCATGTAGTTCCAGCCGGTTACCAGGAAACATGCAGTACTGAGCATGACATTGCTGTGGTACACATTCTGGCAGACCAGCATGATGGTGAATACACAGCCTGTGATGGTCACTGCTGCCGGGAATGCATTCATAAATACGTAACGCAGGAAGCCGCTTTCAATCTTGTTGAAGTTGTTTTCCTGAGCCAGAAGGAAGGTAGGAATTCCCACTGCACAGGCACTAATCAGGGACATCTGGATAGGCTCGAAGGGATAGCTCTCGCCCCAGAAAATAGTGATCAGGCAAAGCAGTGCGGAAAAGATAGTCTTGATCAGGAACATGGATGCCGCAGTACGGATGTTGTTGACAACACGGCGGCCCTGGTTCACGATCTCCGGCATAGCCGCAAAGTTGGAATCCATCAGTACCACATTGGCAATGTTCTTGGCAGCATCGCTTCCCTCTGCCATAACCACACTGCAGTCCGCTTCCTTCAGTGCCAGAACATCGTTGACGCCATCGCCTGTCATGGCAACGGTATGCTTCTGTTTCTGAAGGGCGAGCACCATTTCCTTCTTCTGCTGCGGAGTCACACGACCGAATACAGAACACTCTGTAACGGCACGCTCCATATCCTCCGGTGTGGTAATGGTTGTGGCATCAATATAGCGGTCTGCATTTTCCAGACCGGCTTTTTTCGCAATGGCGGAAACGGTCACAGGATCATCACCGGAAATTACTTTCAAGTCCACGCCCTGGTCTTTGAAAAATGCAAGCGTCTCAGGGGCATTGTCTCGGATAATATCGGTGATCATAAACAGCGCTACCGGCTTCAGGCCAGCAGGCAGCTCATTCTCCTGATTCAGGTTCGGGCTGTGGGCAAGTACCAGGACTCGCAGGCCCTCTTTTCCATATGCGGCGCACTGACGGATCAGATCTTCGTTTCCTTCCGGGAAAAGGAACTGGGCAGCGCCCATCAGGTAAGTTCCCTCTTCCTTAAAGGCTACACCGCTGTACTTACGGTCAGATGAGAACGGGATGCAGTGGTCTACGGTCATGTCCGTTCTTCTGGAAAAGCGCTTGTGGAGGGCGTCTGCAGTGGCATTCTTGTCTTTCAGCACAGACATCATGTTCGCCATGACACGCTCGATCTCGTTCATGGTCATCTCTGGCTTGGGAGCCTCCACCGCCTGCAAAGCGGTTCCAGACTGAGGAGCCTCTTCCGATGTAATTCCTGCTTCCGCAGCTGCCAGTTCTGGCTGACATACAGCATCAGGCGTACTATCTGCATCCTGTATATTTGCCTCATTAAACGCTCCGGCTGCATCCGCATTTCTCTGTGACGCAGCTTTCATCTCCATCCCTTCCACGTAAGGCTGCACCTGCTCTACGCACATGGTTCCTGCAGTGATGGTACCCGTCTTATCCAGGCAAAGGGTGTCTACTCTTGCCAGAGTTTCAATACAATATAATTCCTGTACCAGGGTGTTCTTCCGGGTCAGGGCAAGAGCTCCCAGGGTCAGAGCCACACTGGTAAGCAGCACCAGTCCCTCCGGGATCATTCCCAGAACCGCTGCCACCATGTTTACAACTGCGTCCCGGATTCCATTTCCGGCAATATAATACTGCTTGTAAAACAGCAGCAGTCCCATAGGAACAATGATCACACTGATGGTCTTCAAAATCGCATTCAGGGAATTGCGCAGCTCTGAATTGTGACGCTTGAATTCCTTGGCCTCGCTGGTAATCTGGGAGGCGTAATTGTCCTTGCCAACATGGATAACCTGGCAGCATGCCTCTCCGGATGTGACAAAGCTTCCGGAAAAAAGCTCGTCCCCTTCATTCTTCTGAAGATTATCGGATTCTCCTGTCAGAAGGGATTCGTTGACCTCAATGCTGCCTTCCAGCACCTTGGCATCAGCCGGCACCTGGTCACCTGTTTTCAGAAACAGGATGTCATCCAATACCAGCTTCTCCGTGGAGATGGTCCACTTTTTCCCTTCACGCAGGACCACAGCCTTGCTCTCTGTGAGAATCGCCAGCTTGTCCAGGGTCTTCTTGGCACGGACCTCCTGGATGATTCCGATCACCGTATTGATTACAATAATTCCCATAAACATAGAGTTCTTATAGGAACCAACCAGCAGCACCATGATCATAAGCGCAAGGTTCAGAAAGTTGAAAAATGTAAGCACATTCTCCCTTACGATCTGCTTGTAGCTTCTGGTATTGGGATTCTCGTTGGCATTGACTTTTCCCTCTTCAATTCTTTGTTGTACCTGTTCGTTTGTAAGTCCTGTCATCGTTACTTCCTTCATTTTTGTTTTTATATGAAAATCAGGGCAGATGATCACATCCGCCCTGATAAATTCTCTTTACGGGTCTGCCTCATCTTTACCACTCATTTATCTGTAACGAAATAAATCTGCTTATGGATTCGGTTTCCTGTAAAAAAATTATTCTTTTTATCGACGACAACAATTAATACTCTTCTGCCTCGTCCTCTTCACCTTCGTGAATGTCAGACTTCGGTTTCTTCAGACCCTCGATCTCAATGTGGTGCTTCTGTGCATAATCCCACAGTGCAGCATGTACAGCCTCTTCTGCAAGAAGGGAGCAATGTACCTTTACCGGCGGAAGTCCGTCAAGAGCTTCCATAACTGCCTTGTTGGTAAGCTTCATAGCTTCTTCGATAGTCTTGCCTTTGACCATCTCAGTAGCCATACTGCTGGTTGCTACTGCAGCACCGCAGCCGAAGGTTTTGAATTTGCAGTCTCTGATAATATGTGTCTCATCATCGATATCAAGGAAAATTCTCATAATATCGCCGCATTTGGCATTTCCTACTGTACCGACACCGCTTGCATTCTCTATTTCTCCAACATTACGTGGATGCTGGAAATGATCCATTACTTTCTCACTATACATCTTTTTTTCCTCCTGGCAAGTGTTTTAATCAATTTTTCTGTTTTTTAATAAAATCTTCATATAATGGAGACATTGCTCTTAAGCCGCTTACGATTTCTTTCAGCTTATCTACTACGAAATCAGCGTCTTCCATGGTGGTCTCTTCGCTTAATGTCATACGCAGGGAACCATGTGCGATCTCGTGAGGCAGTCCGATTGCCAGAAGTACATGGGACGGATCCAGGGAACCTGATGTACAGGCGGAACCGCTGGATGCACAGACGCCATAGTTGTCAAGCATAAGCAGCATGGACTCTCCTTCGATGAACTGGAAGCTTACGTTTACGTTGTTTGGAAGACGTTTAGTAGGATGACCGTTTAATTTCACATATGGAATCTCTTTCAGGATTCTGTCGATGAAATGGTCTCTTACCTGAATCTCTTTAGCGGTACGCTCTTCCATAGTGCGGATGGCACGCTCTGCAGCTGCACCGTAGCCTACGATTCCCGGAACGTTCTCTGTACCTGCGCGGCGCTTTCTCTCCTGTGCTCCGCCGTGTACGAAGGAACGGATCTTAACGCCCTTGCGGATGTAAAGGAAGCCGATTCCTTTCGGTCCGTTCAGCTTATGTCCGCTGGAGCTGAGCATGTCGATGCCTAACTCGTCTACATTGATCGGCACCTGTCCAAAAGCCTGTACGGCATCTGTGTGGAAAAGAATTCCGTGCTCTTTGGCAATGGCTCCGATTTCTTTGATCGGCTGGATAGAACCGATCTCGTTGTTTGCAAACATAACGGAGATCAGGATGGTCTCAGGTGTGATGGCTTTCTCAAGCTCATCCAGCTTCACAATACCATTCTCATCTACATCCACGTATGTGATCTTGGCTCCGCGCTCTTTCTCCAGATACTCGCAGGTATGAAGGATTGCGTGATGCTCGATCTTGGTGGTGATGATGTGGTTTCCTTTGGATTTATATGCTTCAAAAGTGGCTTTCAGTGCCCAGTTGTCAGCCTCTGAACCGCCAGCTGTGAAATAAATTTCTTCTCTCTTAGCTCCAAGTGCGTCTGCGATCTGGCCTCTTGCCTTGGTAACGCCTTCCTTGCTCTTGGATGCGAAATCATAAATGCTGGATGGATTTCCATACATTTCAGTAAAATAAGGAAGCATTGCTTCTACAACTTCCGGAGCGGTCTTGGTGGTAGCCGCATTATCCAGATAAATCATTTTTCCCATTTTTCTTCCTCCTGGTTTATTGGTATCAATTCGATATGAAAGAACCCCGGAAAAAGGCTTTTTTCATCTATCTCCTTAGGTACTTTTTTATTTCCTAGTAATTCGCTTGGATTTCTAGTCCACTTTACCAGATAATAACAGTTCTGTCAAGGCACATTTGGGCATAGATTATCTAAAAAGATAGTGGTCTGATCATCATGTCTGATAAGCTTTTTTTCAGGGGAACCCTGATCCTTACCCTTACTGGCCTTGCCAGCCGGATCATGGGTTTCTTCTATAGAATATTCCTTTCTCATACTATTGGTGCACAGGGAGTTGGAATTTACCAGCTTACCCTTCCCGTTCACGGGATCATCCTGGCTGCAGCGGGAATGGGAATTCAGGCTGCCATTTCCAGGCTGTGCGCTTCCTTTACTGCCCTTGGAAAAGAAAAAGAATCGCGAAATACACTGCTTCTTGGAATGTTTCTTTCCGGGGCGGTTTCCCTTCTTTTGTCGGCAGGGGTGTACCTGAATGCGGATTTTATTGCGGGGGAGCTTTTGAAGGAAGCAAGAACTGCTTCTTTGCTTCGCATTCTCTCCTTTAGTTTTCCCCTGAGTGCCCTGCATTCATGCGTCAACAGCTTTTATTATGCCAGAAAAAAGACCGGACTTCCAGCCTTTATCCAGCTTTTGGAGCAGACTTCCCGGATTGGCAGCACCTATATGATCTATCTGGTGCTTCTGTCTGGCGGCAGGAAAATCACTCCCATGATTGCAGCTGGCGGCGCGCTTTTTAGCGAGGTTGCGGCAACTGCTGCCTGCTTTCTGGCACTGGGTCTGGATTTTTCCCGGGAAAATTATCATCCTCTTTCGGGATTATGGAAGCGGACCAGAAATCCTGGCTCTGTTCTTTCTTCTTTAAAGGAAATTGGAGAGATTGCGGTGCCTCATTCTGCCAACAGGCTGCTGCTCACGGTGCTTTCCGGCATTGAGATGGTTCTTATTCCCCAGCAGCTGCTTCTGGCTGGAATGACGCAGACGGATGCGCTGGCTGTGTACGGGATTTTCACAGGAATGGCTCTGCCTTTGATTCTTTTTCCCGCTACTATCACCAATTCTGCTTCTGTAATGCTTATGCCTTCTGTGGCAGG
>CAVJRB010000440.1:0-1940 GCA_963651655.1 bacterium
ACTTTGTATTCATATTGCACAGCCGCTTATCAGCTACTGTCCGCCCGGGCACAATAGCTTTATCCAATCCTTTCACAGCTGCCATATTTTCGCCGGATGCGGATCAGTTCTCTGGCACCCGGCAATATTTTCTTCCTGTCTCCTGCACCAGCCCCATAAGCTGTAATTCCGTGAGAATGGTGCAGACCTTTGCTGCTGAAAAGCCTGTTTTTCTTATGATATGATCCAGATTTTCAGGTCGTAAATCGAGACCACTATACACCAAATCCAAATCCGGCGCAAGCCCCAACTTCTTTTTTTGTATATTTGCAGGAGGATTTTCCACCTGGATTCCCCACTCCATCAGCATGATCTCCGGAGTGTAGGCAATGCCTGCGCCGTCAAAAATCAGCTTGTTGCAGCCCCGGCTCAGCTCATCTGTCACAGCTCCCGGCACTGCGTAAACACTGTGGCCATGCTCTAAGGCAAAATTCGCCGTGATCAGGGAACCGCTCTGTTCCTTTGCCTCCACCACAAGGACTGCATCTGAAAGGGCGCTGATGATCCGGTTTCTTGCGGGGAATGTCCAGTTCTGGGGCTTCGTTCCAGGGGGAAGCTCACTGATGATTCCGCCGCCCTTTTCCAGAATCCGCTCATAAAGCCGGCGGTTGGATTCCGGATAGCACACATCCACGCCGCTTCCCAGGACGGCAAAGGTAGGCGTATCCGTATCCAGTGCTCCCTTATGGCCCTCCGAGTCAATTCCTCTGGCCATGCCGCTTATGATCTGCACGCCATGCTCTGCCATAGTCCTTGCATACTTAAATGCCTGGCATCTTCCGTAAGGACTGCTCATTCTTGCCCCCACAACTGCTGCCGAGGGCTTTGCCGGATCCGGCAGGTTTCCAATATAGTACAGCTTTTTCGGCATGCCGGTAAGCGTTTTCAGCCGCTCCGGAAAGTTCGCATCCTCCCTGTTTACCCAGTGTATTTTGTGTTTCTTCCTTTCTTCCATTCTAAAATACCTCCAAAAGCTCTTTTTTATGAATACTTCTTCCGGCATCATTTGTATTTTTTATCAAATGCCCTGTAAGTAAGAGCTTCCGCAACATGTCTGGAATGGATTTTCTCCTCCCCCTCCATGTCCGCAATGGTTCTGGAAACCTTCAGGATCCTGTGGTAGGAACGGGCACTTAAATCCATCAGTTCAAACGCATTCTGGGCCATCTTAAAGGCGTGCTCAGTAAGTACGCAGTATTTTTGGATCTGTTTGCCGGACAGCTCCCCATTGAAACAGATCGGCTCCTTTTCATACCGTTTGCTTTGGATCTGCCGGACCCGCTCCACTCTTTCCCGGATCACGGCAGAACTCTCTCCTGGCTTTGCACAGGAAATCTGGGAAAAATCCACAGGCGGCACATCCGCGCAAAGGTCAATTCGTTCCAGAAGGGGCTGACTTAGCTTATGAAGATAATGGCTCACCTCCCCCGGCCTGCACCTGCATTTGTTCATATCCGGGTAGTACCCGCAGGGACAGGGATTCATAGCCGCCACCAGAATAAATCCTGCTGGAAACACATAGGTTCCGCTTGCCCTTGACAGCTGGATCTGCTTATCCTCCAAAGGCTGGCGCAGCACCTCCAGTCCTCTTCTGGAAAATTCCGGCATCTCATCCAGAAACAGCACGCCCCTGTGGGCCAGGGTTACTTCTCCCGGACCTGGAATCTTGCCGCCTCCCGCAAGAGAAGCGGCGGTACTGGTATGATGAGGGCTGCGAAATGGTCTTGCCCGGATCAATGGCCGTTTCTGGCTTAAAAGTCCTGCAATGCTGTAGATTTTGGTAAGTTCCAGACTTTCCTCAAAGGTAAGGGATGGCATGATAGTAGGAATTCTTTTTGCCAGCATAGTTTTTCCTGTTCCAGGTGGTCCTATAAACAAAATATTGTGAAATCCGCTAACTG
>CAVJRB010000440.1:1950-3064 GCA_963651655.1 bacterium
CTGCAATCTCAGCTGCCCGTCTTGCCCCTTCCTGACCGCAAATTTCCATAAAATCCAAAGTACTTTGTTCTTCTGAAAGCTCCTCTTCTCCTGTTTTCTCATTTTCCCTTTCAAAGCAATCCGGATTTGCCAGAAATTTCAGCATTTCTGTTATATTTCGAACCCCGATTACCTTCATATCACGAACAAGTCTGCCTTCCTCCAGATTTCCCAGAGGGACCATACAATAACTGCATCCCAGCTCTCGAGCCCTGATTACTCTTGGCAGTACACCGGAAACGCTTCTCACTTCACCGCTTAAGCTAATCTCCCCTACAAGCATAACACCTGCCAATTGTCTGGGTTCCAAAATCCCAGCTGCCCCAAGCACGGCAGCTGCCACTGGAAGATCAAATCCAGCTCCTTCTTTTTTTAGATCAGCAGGCGCCAGATTCACAGTCACCCTTTTTGGCGGCAGGCTGATTCCATTGTTGCGAAGGGCTGTTCGCACCCGGTCCTGAGCCTCCTTCACCTGTGCGCTTGGAAAGCCAACCATAGTAAAACAGGGAAGCCCGTCACTGACATCTGCTTCCACATTCACCGGGCATACCTCCATTCCGGAAATTGCCGCTGATAGTACACTTGCAAACAAATTTTTTCCTTTCTGCAGACATAACTCCAAAGCCTGATAAAAGCCCCGCCCCGTTTTCAAGTTATTCTGCGCTCTCAATGCCTCTTAGGAATATAAACGAATAAAAGATCAAAAGATATGAAAAAAGATATACAAAATTTATTATAGCCCATTTTGCTCCGTATTGCAATAGTGCATTTCGTTCTGATTTATACTTTTTGAAATTAACAGAAGAAAAAGAGGTGAACCCATGAAATTTCAGCGAATTCAGGACCTGCGAACAGACGCAGACCTGTCTCAGAAACAGATTAGTGAAATCCTTCACATCAGCCAGCGTTCCTATTCCCATTACGAAACAGGCTCACGTAACATTCCCATCGAAATGCTGATCCGTCTGGCAAACTACTATGAAACCAGTATTGATTATCTTGTAGGACGCACAGATAAGAAGAAAATGCCAAAATAAGAGGGGGAAAACTGATTCCCCCCTCCACACATCTGCCC
>CAVJRB010000441.1:0-2201 GCA_963651655.1 bacterium
GTAAGCGCTTAAATCTTGGGTAGCTTTTCCATTCTTATTTTAGGGCTCATAATGATAGTAAATAGATTTTTACTACACTCCGCTTGATAGGAGATAGAAATTCACTACATTTGGAGGTTTCATTATGAGTAACAAACGTGCACCAGGCCGTTCCCTGGATGAGTGGTTGGATCTGGTAACTGAATGCAGGCAAAGCGGTCTGACGGACGCTGCATGGTGTAACGAACACGGGATATCTCCCAGCTGTTTTTACAATGCAGTCACCAGACTTCGCAAAAAGGCCTGCCAGATCCCTGATCCAATTGGAAAAGCCAGCACTCTAGACCTTATATCCCATAAACAGGATGTAGTCCAGATTGCCATAGAACCGGAAAAGCCTCTTGCAAAACTGGTTCCGGATACCGGAAGCAGTTCCATGCACCTTGACAATTCACATACGATTGAAATCGAAGCGAAGGGACTTCTGATCCGCATGAGCAATGAGATCCAGCCTGTACTTCTAAAAGTCCTGATGGATGCGTTGAAGGAGCCATTATGTTAGCCGATATCTCAAGTGTTGATGCGATCTATATCGTCTGTGGCAGGACAGATATGCGCAAATCCATTGATGGATTATGTGCGATCATCCAGGAGCAGTTTTCCATGGAGATCGACCATGCGCTTTTTCTTTTTTGCGGGCGAAAGTGTGACCGGATCAAAGCTATCCTGAAAGAACCGGACGGTATCGTTCTGATCTACAAAAGACTTACCGCCCAGGGTTCTTACCGGTGGCCGCGGAACAAATCCGAAGTACGCAATCTCACATGGCGGGAGTTTGACTGGCTGATGTCAGGGATCGATATTGAGCAGCCAAAAGCCATTAAAGCCACATAAAAGCGGAAAGAAAAACTGCACATAAAATATGTCGCTTTCCCTGTATTTTCGGCATTTTCAAGTCCTGGAAATTATCTGTTCTACTGGGAAAATCCCCTGGTTTCTGGTATAATAGAGACATCAAAAACAGGAGGAAAAACCAGTGGCAGACAGTTCCAAAGATATCCAGCTCCGTGAGCTGAAAGACATGATCAGTGACCTTAAACAAATGGTAAAAACACTTCAGGCGACTGTCGATGCTGCCAGTAAACGGGAAGCATCCCTTACCCAGGAAAGGGATAACCTGAAAGAAGAAATCGACCTCCTCCGTAAAAAGCTTTTTGGCACTTCCAGCGAGAAGCGTACACTTGATATCCCAGGCCAGCTAAACTTTTTCAACGAGGCCGAAGCCGAGCAGGATCCAGCAGCTGTAAAGCTTGAAGAACTGGAAGCAGATCTTCCTGAAAAAACAGCAAAGAAACGCAAAACAAGGGCTACGGACGCGGAACGTTTTAAGGGTGTCCCCGTTGAAAAGAAGTACCTGGAACTTTCTGGTGAAGAGAAACTCTGCCCAGTCTGTGGGACTCCATTGAAAGAGATCGGTGAGGAGTTTGTACGCCGGGAACTGGTCTTTGTTCCTGCAAAGCTGAAAGTATATGAATACTACAGCAAAAGTTATGAATGCCCACAGTGCAAACTTCAGGACATTCCCGTTATCCAAAAAGGCAAAGACGGCAGGGCCCATATGCTCTATGGGATGGCTTCTGCCGGTACAGTTGCCTGGGTAATGTACCAGAAGTTCTGTAACGGTCTTCCGTATTATCGTCAGGAAAAAGACTGGAAACAGTATGGCGTGGCGGTCACCAGGGCGACCATGGCAAACTGGGTGATACAGAATTCAGAGGCATTCTTTCTTCCGATGTATGAATACTTCCACAGGAAACTTCTGAAACGGGAATTCGCAATGGCAGATGAAACTCCCCTGCAGGTTCTGCATGAGCCGGAACGCCGGGCGCAGACAAAGTCCTATATGTGGCTTTTCCGCAGCGGTGAAGACGGTGGTCCGCCCATCATCCTGTATAAATATTCAGAGACCCGTGCCGGAGATACTGCCGTCTCTTTTCTACACGGCTTCAAGGGCTACCTGATGTGTGACGGCTACAGCGGATATAATAAAGTCCCGGATGCAAAACGGACAGCCTGCTGGGCGCACATCAGAAGGTATCTGACAGATGCCATTCCGAAAGGAAAGGCTCTGGATTATACCCAGCCATCCGTACAGGGAATGCTGTACATCAACCAGCTCTTCCATATGGAAGACGTAATCAGAAAAAAGTATTCTTCCTTCG
>CAVJRB010000442.1:0-2399 GCA_963651655.1 bacterium
CCTTTCCTGGATCTGGTGCAACTGGGGCGCCGGATATTAAGTCCTTGTATACACAAATCTGTTCAATAATCTTCACTGCTTCATCGCGATTTCGCACAATCTGCGTCATTCGGTCTGTAAATTGGCGCTTCTGATCTGCATCCAGTTTTCTGTTAGAGCCAGCAACCTTAACCATAAAGGTAATAATGGCATCTTTCTTCTGCCAGATCAGATACTTATCGTAGTTTTCACGCAAAGCCTTATTCTTTGGATCAAATATTTCTTCGCAGGCGGCACATAAAGTACGCGTAGAAGTCGCCTCTTCTGATTTCTCGTATTTCACACGTTCCTTTAAAGGATTCGAATACGATCCTATCAATTCATTTCCGTCCAGAGTCTGAAGCCCTATAAGATCTGTCGTGGCTGTGCCTGCAAGAAAATCATACAGGTTTTCTTTATTCAAAACCTTCAGGTCGGTTTCATATTTATTGAATTTTGCAACCTTATCTGGCTTGGGGTTCGGATCAACCTTCTCTCCTTTGGTATCTGAAATAGTTTCCACTACTTTAAGGCCACTCATCTTTTCAAAGATGTCTTTCCATATCCCAGCCTTCTCCATAATGGCGTTAGCTGCAGAAGCTTCAATTTCCTTTTTCCCGGCAAATAAGGTCAACTCTTCTTTCAGAATCCCCTGCACAAAGTTTTTGGCATCCTTCGCCTCTGCCAGACGCAGATTCTCTGTTTTCATTACCTTTCCCATATCAAGGTACATGGCCTTGTACTGGCGGTATTTCTGCTGCATTTTGCCTCTGTCTGCATTTGCGTTCCAGAATTTAAATTTTTCCTTCATCTGTTTTTCAATCACAGACATATCTGATTCCGGTTTTAGGAAATCCAGTTCCAAAACCAGAAAATAATTATCAAGTCCTCTTCCCATAAACTCTTTCCCCTTTTTACATTACTTTTGCGATTCCACTTAAGGTAGCAGACAGATTGCCTAGCTCCGTAAGGGATGCAAAATCGTCACGGGATGCTATTTTTTTCAGAAACTCCTTCTTTGCACTTCCAAATCCTACTGCAATTACTTCAATTCCTTTTTGGTGAAGTCTTCTGGCTTCATCAATTGCTATCTTTTCATAACTCCAGTACCCGTCCGTCAGTACCACAACATATCTGACATCCTTGTCCACTTTCGAAAGCTCTCTGTTTGCATCACTAAACGGCTGAGCAGCATTTCCATAACCAAGACCTCCCTGATTAATGCTCCAGGAATTGATTCTCCGAACCAAAAGATCCTCATCATCTGTAAGTCCCTGATACACCACAGATTTATCAGAAAAATTAATCAGTCCAACCTCTACACTTGACAGATCAAACTGCTGCACAAAATTAATTGCAGCTTTTTTCGCCTCTTCCAGACTGACGCCTGCCATACTTCCGGAAAGATCCACTGCAAGATATACTGCCATCTGTGGCTGTGCCGCTCTCATTCTTTCTTTCGGATTTTCCAGAACCCAGCTCATATCTTCCTCCACAGGTTCAATATGAAGGTTCAGTTTCTTGCCGCAGCTTTTCTGTACAGCTGAAACATTTACAATATTATTTTCATCATAAGAGTAGGTAACAGCAATTTCCTCCTCCCTGTTATTTCCTGCTTCAATTCCTGTAAAAACATATTTTCCCAAAACTGTACAGTTCAGAGGATAAGTAAGCTGTTCTTCCTCTCCCTGCAGCATATAAACCTCCAATCTGTTCTCTCCTTTTCTGGAAACACCCAGCTTGTAGGGATTTGTTACCGTGCAGGGAATCTCTGAATTCTTTGGCACAATAATACTGTTGATATATTTGGCAGCTGTTTTATCCATGGCAATCATTCCCATGCTGTGTGCAGTGGCATCCTTGATCTTTCTGGCGCCAGCAATAGAAAAGACGCGCCTGGAAGTCCCTGTGCCATTTTGCATCGGACTTCCTCCAAGAGAATACCTAACTTCCTCCTGCACCTGTCCATTGGCATCAATATTGGCACGGATTGCAGCACCAAGTGCTACTGCTTCATCCACATTTACTCCGCTCATAGGAGGACGTCCGCACATCTTTGTCAGGTATTTCTTTACCTGCGGCATACGGGTAGATCCGCCAACCAAAAGGACTCCATCAATCTGAGACCAGGACATATGCAGTTCTCCAAGAAGCTTATTGATTACGTCCTTGGTAATATTCAGATTGTAAGCTGTAATATCTTCAAATATTTCCTGGGTAACCACATACTCCCCTTTATGTCCCTGATAATTGATTACTGCTTTATGGCTCTGTTTGGATGTCAGCTGCTTCTTGGTATTTTCCGCTAATGCCTGAAGCATGGTTGTCATTTCAGGATCATCATTTAAATCAATATCAAATTCATCCAGGAACTGATCTGA
>CAVJRB010000443.1:0-2103 GCA_963651655.1 bacterium
TCATCAGACCGATTAAGGTTGGACAAATGGAGGCAACTGTTTTCAGCCCCTCACGAGCGCCGTCGAGGAAATCCTGGTAGATATTACGCCTGGAAAAAAGACCGGAAATGATTATGTAAAATAAAAGGAATGGAATCATGAGATTAGATAGGTAGGTTATAAATTTCATAGAGACCTCCTGTTGTTATAGAATAATCGGTATGCCATATTTTTGCATTATCACTCAAAACGGATTTGAAAAACAATTTGTGGGGGGATTTTCATTCCATCTTATTTTCTACTTATTATTTTACAAAATATCACCGCCGCCAGCGTGCTCATCCCGGTTGCAAAAATGGCTGGGTCTACAATGGCGGCGGGATCCGGACTGCCGTATTGGGCGCGGTAAGCGATCATATTAATGGGCAGCAATTGAAGCGAGGAAACATTGATAATCAGAAATGTGCACATAGACTTGCTGGCAGTCATACTATAACCATTTAGTCTGTCCAGTTCCTGAAATGCCAGCAAACCAGAGCTGGTGCTTGCATGACTCAGTCCAAGAAAGTTAGAAAGAAAATTTAACGAAATATAATAATTGGCTTTCTCCTGATCCTTTAATTCAGGAAAAAGGAATCGAAGCAGCGGCCGGATTCCCCTTGCCAGCTTTTCCACCAGTCCAGCCTGCTCTGCGATTTTCATAATACCTGTCCAGAATGCGGTGATTCCTGCAATTGCAATTACCAGATTTACGGCTTCCTTCGCTGAATTAATTACCGCCTGTGTTACCGCATCAAGGGTTCCCGCGAATGCTCCGTAAATTACACCAAGCAGAATCATTCCGCCCCAAAGATAATTCATCATAAAAAATTCCCCACATAAACACATTTTTATAATATGTTTATGTGAGGAAGGTTTTTCTATGCCATTTGGCATGTTAACATATCAGAACCCGAAATCTTCATAATCCTCTGGCAGGAACCTGTGGTAAATAAAGTGGAAGCCTTCATCCTTAAAGCAATAATAATAAATATCATCCTCTTTATCTACAAAGCGGATATAAAAATCAAACTCTCCGTTATTCATATCCTGGCACTCTATTTTCTCCCAATAAGAAGAAAACAGGTTAAGCAGTTTCTCCTTAGTGCAGTCGTGCTGCTGAACCAGCTCAATAAGAACCTTAATAAACTCATTCTCCTTCATGTTCTCATGCACATAAACGCTGCCTGGTTCTGGAATATAGAAACAAAAGCGGTCACCCTTATGGGTGGCAGACACCTCTCCCAGCTTCTGCACAAGTTCTTCTGGCATATGTGCTAATCTGGCAGCCATTTCTTCTGCGCTATCCTGCGCTGAGAAAAAATGGTTCAGCGAAGAAAGGGGATAGTACAGATGAATTTTCTCCTCCTTAAATCCAAGCTTCGCCTGCTCTTCTTTTATTACATCTATTAAACTGTTTTCCAGCTTTTCAAATCCGGTCATAAGTCCTCCTATTTCAGCATATCTCTATCTGCCATGAAAGTTTCGAACAATTGACTTTCAAACTTGGCAATGTCCGCATAAGCAGATGTGTTCATTTCGGAAACAAGTTTAACATACTTCCACGTTCGCCGCAACTTACCTTTTTATTTTTCAGCCGAAACTTTGTACACAAAGTACTCGTGACTGAAATGGTAGCCTAATTTCTCTGCCAGGCCTACAGACATTTTGTTGGCTGCATCCCAGTTTGGATAAAGCCCGCGCTTATTGCATTCCAGAAGAAGCCTCGCCGCTCCCATATATGCCAGGCCTTTTCTGCGGTAATCTTCCTGAGTTACCACTTCAATCTCGATTCCACCATGATAACCAGAATAGGAAGAAATCCCCGCTACTACCTCGCCATCTTTCAAAATCGCCACGCCAAGACCAAACTCCTTATACTGGCTGTAATTTTCGTAATTCACAGTCAGATCCCTGCTCCACGGTGTAGTCCTGCAAACTTCAAAAAGCTCTTCCTCAATCAGCTTCATTTCATATTCCGCCGGTAAACTCTCTGCCGCTTTCTGAAGCTTCGCAAGATCAAAAATCCCCGGCTCTTTTTTAATTGCATAGCGGACAGCTTTCCTGGCTTTATCTCCATAACAT
>CAVJRB010000443.1:2113-9071 GCA_963651655.1 bacterium
CCTCGTTCTGAGGGACCAGAATTAATTCCTCGGAATCACAATCCGCCGGACGAAAACAGGCGATTTCTTCCATAGGCTTCCCACTAAGAAAGCAAAAATCCCCCAGCATAACCGCTCCGCTTTCCGGCATCTCCAGAGAATCCACATAAATTTTCCCCATCACACCTTCCAGCGCCGCCCAAACCACACTATCCTGCCATCCCGCAAACAAATCCATTGCTTTACCTGTATCTTTTAACTCGTAAACCATATCCATACTCCACTCTAAAAAAAATAAAGCGAGAGTTTTTTCTCCCACTATGTCAAATCTATTTTTAGTATATCCATCTCATTCGCATTTGACAACTCTTTTTTATTTTAATTGAATTTCCCTCCTAAAAATGCCATAATAAAGCAAAATAAAACTTACAACTCTTGCCATGTCAAGAGTTTTTCCAACGCCAAAGGAGGATTTTCTCATGGAATTTCAGACACTTATTGAGACAAGAAGAACCGTGCGCAAATACAGCCCGGACACCAATGTTACGAAGGAGCAGATTCAGGAGCTTGTAAAAGCTGCGCAGGAGGCACCATCCTGGAAGAATACAGAGACAGGACGTTATTACTGTGTTTTGTCAGAGGATATGAAGCTGAAGCTTCGCCAGGAATGCCTGGGTTACGCAAACAATGATGTGAAAACAGAGCACACCGCTTTAATCGTCACCACATTCGTACATAATCATGCCGGCTTCCAGAAAGATGGCACACCGGATAATGAAATCGGCAACGGCTGGGGATGCTACGATCTTGGTCTTCAGAACGAGAACCTGATTCTCAAAGCTGCTGAACTTGGCCTTTCCACCCTGATCATGGGCCTTCGCGATGCAGACAAAATCCGCGAACTGCTCTCCATCCCGGAGGAGGAAACCATCGTCGCTGTCATCGCAGTAGGAAAAGCCGATGAAGAACCAAGCCGCCCGAAGCGTAAAGAATTGGAAGATGTTCTGAAGTTTTACTAATTTTTTTGCGCAAGCTACATGAACCGAAATCAACAAACTATACCACAAAGTGCAGCGTGTCGATTGCGAAAATAATTTTATCAGTACAATTTGGCAGCATAAATTCAAAATGTCAGAAAACCCATGAGATTATCACCTTGATTCCCTCTTGGGTTTTCTGACATTTTACTCACATTTCTCTACTCCGTCACTTCAACATCTTGAAATAAACCATCCTCTGATAATTCCATCTGGTCCAGGCAAATCTCTCTAAATGCCCCTCTGTCCCAGCCATCTACTCCTTCTGGCAGTGAATGGGAGAAACGATGATACGCAATCAAATATTTTCCCGTTTTCGGATCCTTTATCATGCCATGATGACCAGTTCCCAGAATATTTTTCTCAGTATTTTTATGTAAAATCGTTCCAAGAACCTTCACGGGACCTGTTGGTGAATCGGAAATCCCATAATTCACATGATAATCCTCACTCCTTGTATCATCACATGACCATGTAAAATGATATTTTCCCTGTTCATAAACTGCCATAAACGCTTCCCGGCAGTCCGCCTCACCCTCATAAACAATATTCTTCATACTTCCCGGAATTATGGTAC
The DNA here is from genome assembly GCA_963651655.1 of bacterium. Lineage (GTDB taxonomy): Bacteria > Bacillota > Clostridia > Lachnospirales > Lachnospiraceae > Blautia_A. The sequence continues at coordinate 3,707 of CAVJRB010000443.1, forward strand.
ACATATCGTCTTCCAGTTCCAGCACAGCTGGCGTTTTGGAATTTCCAAAATAAAGATAGTTCCTGCCATCATGATCGGTGAAAACATACGGATCAATAACCTGATCCAAAGTCACTCCGTTTTCCAGCTTTTCCATGGACAAAAAAGGTTCTTCCACAGAAAGATTTTCAAACGGGCCATAGGGATGTTCTGCAACTGCTACTCCTATACTTTTCTCAGCACAATAATAAAGGTAATACTTTCCGTTTTTGCATCCCACGGTAGGTGCCCAGGCAAAATCTTTTGCCCACTTGGAATTCTGTGTAATGTTAAAAATCTCTCCATGATCCGTCCAGTCCTTCAGATTTTCTGAAGAAAAACATTTAAAGGAAGTGCCATGCCATTTATTACCATCTGTAGTGGGATAAATATAATAGCGGCCTTCAAAATAGCGAATATCCGGATCTGCATAATATCCCGGAATAATTGGATTACTCATCTTTCTCCTCCTCATATCCAAATCATATCTGAATGGTTATAAATTAAAGCTCTGCTGTATAAATGCCGCCCTTCCAGCTCGCCTTCTGCTCCCCATATGCAAAGTCTGCAGTCGCAGCTCCCGGAAGTTCTGCACAGAATAAAACTTTATTCCCGTCCTTTTTCCAATTTAGTTTTATTTCGCCCCACACAGTCCTATAAGTCATTTCTGCATGCTCCATATCATCCGGAATATAAGGTCTGATTTCCAGATGCACGCTGCCATCTTTCCTCGGCTCCACTTTTCTCAGACCGCAAAGCCCTTTCATAAACCATGGTCCCAGTGAACAAAGTGCCGGATGATTGTGTGAGTTCATTTCATTATGAACCAGATACTGCCATCTTTCCCATATGGTAGTTGCTCCCCTGGAAAGCATAAATTTCAGCGACGGATAGTCTTCACGGCAGAAAAACTTATAAACAATATCGTCTTTTCCAATGTCTGACAAGCACTGATTAAGAATCCCAGACGTAAGGATTCCAGTTGGGTACTGCACAGAGCCCCTTGATTCAACTACCTGGAAAAGCATTTCCCGGATCACCTTTTCCCGAAGGTTTTCCGGCACAATTCCAAACTCCAAAGCCATGGCACTTGGTGCAACCGCTAATGTATCACAGGTTCCATAGTATCCTGTTCCCAGTGGATTATCCAGGCATTTTCCATAATATTCTCGGTTAATCGCATCCTTCAGATCTGCCAGCCTGTTTTCGTATAATTCTTTTCCCTGTGTATCTTCCAGCACATCTGCAAACAGTACCAGCGCCTCATAAAAATCAGCCAGAAATGAGTTGGCAATCATCAGATTGTTAGCAAATTCCAGTGCCAGCCAGTCATTGTAAAAATCGTAAGGCAAAAGCCCATTTACCAGTGTAGAATGAAGGTACGCCTCATATTTTTGAAGCGTCGGATAATTCTCTTTCACCAGTTCTTTCTCCCCGGTATACAGGTAGGCATTCCGCAGTGTCATATGGTATCCAACCTTCCAGATGAAAGTGTCTCTTGGCCATCCAGGCGCACCAGCCAAAGGCATAGAGCCGTCTTTCTCCTGGGTATCCCGGATATCCCGGAACCATTTGCGGTAAAAATTCGTCAGGTCAAAATGCAGCATTCCAAATTCAGAAGCCATGCCAGCATCTGCCATCCATCCCTGGCGCTCATCTCTCTGACAGCAGTCTGTTGGAATAGAATGCATGTTGCTGCGCATTGTCCACACCATTGCTTTAAAAATTCTGTTAAAGGATTCATCAGAGCAGGAAAATTCCGAAATTTCCTGATTGTCTGTGTGTACAACTCTTCCAACAATCTGTTCTTCTTTCAATTCGCCTGAAAGGCCTGTAATCTCAGCATAACGGAAGCCATGATAAGTAAATTTGGGCTCATAGCATTCCGTTCCGCCTTTGCATGTATAAAGGTCAGTAGCTTTTGCAAAACGCAGATTTTCTACATTTAGGGAACCATCTGGATAAAGAACTTCACCGTGACGCAATTTAATAACCGTGCCCTCTTTTTCTTTCATGGAAAGGCGCACCCAGCCTGTAAAATTCTGACCAAAATCTACCACCCAGCTGTCTTTCTGCTTCCAGATTTTTACTGGTTTTAACTCTTCTGCTACGCGTATTGCAGGTGTATAGGAGTAAACAAGTTCCCCTAGGGGCTCCTTTGCCAGATATGCATTTTTCCAGTCCTTTGCATCAAATCCAGAAAGATTCCAACCGATTTGTTCCCGTCTTGCATCGTAATGCTCTCCATCGAATACACTGGACATTTCAACAGGAGACATGCTTGTCTGCCAGGTTTCATCTGTTCCCATAACCAGCTTTTTCCCATCTTTAAAGGTAAGATGAAGCTCTGCAAATCCTACACAGCGTCCACGGTAAAAAGCTTCACTGTACACATCCCTTGCACGTAATTTCTCATCTAAAGGCCAGTGTCCTGCCACCCATAATCCAAGAACATTTTCGCCTTTTTTCAGCTGCTCTGTAACATCAGCGGCCGTATACTCCACCGTTTTTTCATACACGGTATAAGAGGGAAAAAGCACTCTGCCTGTAACTTTTTCTCCATTTACATAACTTTGTACATAGCCCAAACCAGTGAAATAAAGAATCGCTTTTTCCGGCAATTCTTCCTCTAATGCAAAGCTTTTTCGAAGCAATGTACCACCAGTAATGTACTGTGCTTTAAAATGATCCGGATCACTGATTCCGGTGGAAAAAACAGCTTTTTCTTCCCCAATTTCACCGTTTTCCAGTGTCCATTTCAGGCTCCAGTGATATTCCGAATTTTCCTCCAGCGCTTTCGGTAAAATATATTTTCTGTCCATTCCAGATACAATACCGCTGTCAAAAATCAATTGGTCTGTCTTCCAAACCTGAACCTGCCAGCTATGCTGGGCTTCCAGTTCCTTCTCCATTTTCCAGGATAATTCCGGCTGCAGTTTATCTATTCCTACCGGATTTACAAGCCCTTCACAATATAGTTTTCTTGCCATACGCTGCCCCTCCTAATGGTTCTTCCTGTATTCTCCCGGTGACATTCCAAAATATTTACTGAATACCCGACTGAAATAGCTGGTCTCCTCAAATCCAGACCGTTTCGCTATGTCGTCTATTTTCTCCTTTGAATTTATCAGCATCATTTCCGCAGCTTCCATTCTCACTTTCAGAATGTAGTCACTGTAATTCACTCCAAACTGCTTTTTGAAAAGTCTGCTGATCTGGTATTTACTGATGAAAAAATGCTGTGATAAGGTTGTCAATGAAATATCCTTTTCATAATTTGTATCGATATAATGGCGGATTTTTCTGACTACATCCTCATCCATATCTACATCCTTCGGGGACATATCCAGCCGCATACTTAACATCAGTCGCAAAAAGGTATTTTTTAATCCAGTCGCATCAACAGACTGAAAAGATTCCATTACAGCGCTGCTTCGCAGTTTCTTCAGGGTTTCTACGAAATCTGAATTTATCTGAATCAGAAAACCATAGCAAAAATCATGAACATAATCGGGATGTACCTTTCCCCTCTTAAAAATAAAAAACAGTTTTTCTACTGCCTGCTTCATTTCCTGTACATTTCCCGTTTCAAAACTTTTCTTCAGCTGCTCGGATAGTTTCTCTGCTTCTGTTCCCTGGTAATGAGTCAGATAATCCTTCTCATAAAAATGGGTTCCCGGTTTATAAAATCCCTGACGCAAAGCCTCCCGGCTCTCCATAAACGCAGTCTGAAATTCCTGCTTTCCATAATGAAACCGGCCAAATCCAAGACGCATTTCCGAATTCAAATCCTTTTGAAGCTCATAAAACTTTTTCCACTCATTCTCATTCTTTGCTGTATATACCTGAATTTCCAAATCCGCTGTTTCAACAGTACAGAAGCATTTTGGCAGTTCCTCTTCCACTTCGGCAAATTCCGGCGCATTTCCGCTTTCGAAGCACACGATTCCGTATCCCTGTTTCTCCAGCTGTTCCGGCACATATTCTGTGCCATCTGCAGTTTTTTCCATATACCTTAGAAAAGTATTATAAAGTTTTTTCTGCTGTGCTTCTGAGACTTCTTTGATGCTCTGTTCCAGTGCTTTCTTTACCTCTCTGATATCAATTGGTTTCAGAAGATAATCGTGCACACCGAAACGAATGCATCTCTTTGCATATTCAAATTCATCAAAGGCACTTAAAATCATAACCCGATGTTCAAAAGAAATGTCCTCAATTGCCTCCAGCAGACTTAACCCATCCATTACCGGCATGCGGATATCAAGAAGCATCAGTTCCGGATATTCTTTATTTATAATTTCCAGAGCTTCCTGTCCATTTCCTGCGTGAAACACCTGTGTGATTCCAAGTTCTTCATAATGCAGCATGCGATCAAAAAACATATGTACCGAATTCTGATCGTCTGTGATCAGAAGTTTCATGCTATTTTCTCCCCTTCCTCAGCATATTTTACTGTTCTTTCAGGGTTGAGTGATTAATGGAATTTTAATCTCAAACCTGGTTCCAAAACCTTCCTCGCTTTCTATACGAACGCCATAGTTTTCTCCATATTTCAGGCGTATTCGCTGATGTATATTTCTTATTCCAATTCTGCGGTCATCAATCTCAGATATATTTAAATCCGCAATCAGGGTATCCAGCTGCTCCTTATCGATTCCGGAACCATTATCTACTACAGAAAACAGAAAGCCATCTTCCTGTTTTTCTACAGATAATTTTATCACTGCACCATGCGGATTTTCTCCAAAAGCGTGTTTAATACAGTTTTCAGCAACCGGCTGCAGCAGCATTTTTGGCATATAATAGCCTTCAATCTCATCTGTTACCTCATACTCAGCCTTCAGCTCTCCTTCGTATTTTCCGGTGAACAGTTCCAGATAACACCGTATATATTGAAGTTCCATGTTAATAGGAACCATTTCCTCATAGTGATACAGGCTGTAACGCAGCATTCTGCTCAAGTCTAATATAATGTCATTTGATTTTTCTACATTTCCATATACAATTTCTGTTTGCAGCTGCTGCAGTGTATTCATCAAAAAGTGGGGATTTATCTGGGACTGAAGAGAATACAGGCGAAACTTATTAATCAGGATCTGTGATTTATAATCCTTTTCAATCAGTGAATTCAGACGATTCAATAGTCCATTAAACCGCTCTGCAATTTGATCCAGTTCCTTATAATGATACCCTTCTGTTTCCAGAACAAGCTTCTGTGAATCCACTTTCTGAATATTATCCATCAGCTTTTGGACTGGTTTTTTAATAGATCCGCTGACCTTAAATGTAATCAGAACATTAAGTAAAAGACTGCTGAAAATAATCAGTACAAGAAGCCAGATCATAG